>JBDKSY010000074.1:0-8716 GCA_039680395.1 Anaerolineaceae bacterium
GCGATCTGGTCACCCACCTTGGACTGGTTGTATTCCAATCCAAACGGAAGGAATATGCTCATGGCAACACCGTGCGGCACCCTGCATACACCGCCTGTGGCATGACCCAGGTTATGTACCACGCCAACCATCGCATTGGAAAAAGCAATGCCTGCCATGGTGGATGCGTTGGCCAGCGCCAGGCGACCATCACGGTTATTGCCATCTTTCACAACAGCAATCAGATTCTTTGCAATGATCTCGATGGCTTTCATGGCATACGAATCGCTCAAGGGGTTTTTCTGCAAACTGATATATGCTTCCATCGCATGGGTCAGAGCATCCATTCCTGTTGCGGCGGTGATCATGGGTGGAAGTGTTAACGTCATGCGCGGATCAAGAATTGCTGCACGCGGGTATAGAAAATTGGAGGTGAAGCTCATTTTCAAATGCCGGTCTGGGTCGGATATCACTGCCACACAGGTAACTTCTGAACCTGTCCCGGCGGTGGTAGGGATGACAATGAAAGGCTGCATCTGCTTTTTAAGCATCTCTGCTCCGGAATATTTCATCAGGTCATCCGTCCGTTCGGTGATGACTATATTCACACCTTTGGCGGTATCAATGACTGAGCCGCCGCCCACCGCTACGATGGAATCACAACCTGCCTGGCGGTAAATGCCAGCAATTTCATTGACCACTTTCGAAGAAGAATCTTGTGGCACCTGATCGAAAATGGCGCCGATGACAGCTTCTGAATCAGCGAAGGTATCCACTACTTTTTGAACCAAACCCGCTTTCGTCACTCCCTGATCTGTGATCAGGATGGGTTTGTGAGCTCCCATCTGGTCCAGTTCATAGGGAAGGTTTTCCAGAGCTTTATGCCCTGAGATAATTTTTACCGGGCTGAAGAACTCATAATATTTTGGCAACATGGTTGATTTCCTCTCGTTTTATAGTCCAAAAACCACACCTGCAATATAAACCCAAAGCCGGCGAATATGCCGTATATAAAAAGGTATATGAGGTAGACGTTTGATCACATTCTTCGCAATGAAGGTAGGGAACAGATATCTTTCAACAACATTGAGGCAACGAATGATAGAAAGTGCAACGGATAGATCACCTTTCACGCTCATGCGATGCTCTGCATATGCTTTGGCTGTTCCTACCTGGGCGGTCATCATCAGGAACGCACATTCGAGGTTCTTAAAGCTGATGATGATCGTTGCTTCATCATCCCCAATTTTGGTACCTCGATAAGCCAATGTGCCATCGGGCTTCTTTTGAAATGCCATTCGAGGACCTTTTGGCAGAACCTTGAAAAGCGCCAGCGTATCTGCCTGCCAGGACGCCACTTCTTTCTTGATGGTCTCATCCATGCGAGATAGCGATTGCAAAGCAGACCCCAGAACAAAGAAAACAACATTGACCACCAGATTCTTAAACCATTTACTGCGGGGCTTCAATTTATTCCCTTCTTTCCCCTTATAAAGCTTCTCATAATCTTTGACAGGGTCAATGAGGTGTTTTTGCAGGGTCTCTTTTGTTGGAATACCGGTTGAAGTGTATCCTCGCAGCGCGTAGTATTTATCCAGGAGTGGGTCCAGTGGGACTACTTTGTTTTGCTTATCTGCCAATCTGCCTTCTCTGAGGAACCTTTCGGGCAAGGTATCATCCTTGCGGGAAATGCCTTCGCAAACATTCATGTATCTTTCCATTAGATGGATCCGTTCTCCGGTCTCGAGCATCTCTTTTGGCGAATATTTCACCCCGGTGGAAAGGGAAAGCAGATTGGAGAACATCGAAATATCCATCATTTGAATTGCCACATCAGGGAGCATCTGCATGGCCAGACTCAATAATGGTTTTGGGGTGTACTTTACGATAGGTGCGTCCAATATATACGCAAACCCGGTGAATAGGCAGGTCTGAATGGAATTGACTGCACAGTAAAGATTTTCGAAATAACGGACGAACTGCGCTTTAGCGGTTGTGGAATAAGGGTTGAGAAAGCCGAAGAATACTTCAAGCGGGAAGATGGTTGCAGAAAGGTGACAGGCGCCCCGGTTGGCGACCGCATAAGCAAGACCCTGCCCCCAGGAGCCACGCGGGTCGTATCCTGCCATTTCAAGACCTTTTATTTGGATGGCAAATTCTTTCCCACCGTATTTTTCAGATAACCAGCGTGAGCCATTTGCCATTTCATCACCCAATCCGCGCCGGTAAGCGATATCTTCCAGAGCTTCAGAAACTCCCTCCGGATTACCAAAGTGGAGAGGACTTTGATACAAACCTTTTTCACTGGCTTCCATCACATAGGCAAGTGTGCCGCCTGCAGAGATGGTATCCATCCCCATCGCACCACAGATCTCATTCCAATCAGAAATCTTTATCGGGTCATAAATTCCCAGGTTCGATCCCATCAAACCAATGGTTTCGTATTCCGGGATCTGACGGTCTCCATCAGGGTACTTTCCTTTGTGCCCACATTGTACTGAGCATGGACGACAGGTGGATGCTTTGTATTGAAACTGCTCTCGCATGGTTTGACCACAGATGGCTGCTGAACGGTCATCCTGCCCAACCTGGAAATTATTGACAGGTAAAATGCCACCTTCATTACAATATTTCGCATTGGATGCAGTTCCAAAGTTTCGATAGGTTTTTCCGGTGAATTCATTGGCGTTGATCCGGCTGATGGCTTTCTTTTGCAGCGCCGAATATTTCTTGGGATCAGACATGACAATTTTATAGGCTCCACCGCGTGCCACAATGGCTTTGATGTTTTTCGAACCCATCACTGCGCCTAAACCCGCACGTCCCAGGAACCGTTCACCCGACACGATGTTTGCAAAGGCAACCAGGTTTTCACCCGCTGGGCCAATCACCAGAGCCCCATCTTTTTTCTCCAGGTTGTATACACTTTGCGTATCGTGTGTATCGTATCCCCAAAGAGGTGCAGCATCTTCAAAGCTGACGCCTTCCGGGGTGATCATTATTGTTACGGGGGTAGATGCTTTTCCATGCAGGATCAAACCCTCATAGCCAGCAGTTTTTAATGCCAACCCAAATGGCCCTCCGCAGGATGATGCAACAATGATCCCGGTTAATGGTGATTTGGAAATCGCTTCAAACCGTCCGCTGCAGGGTGCATTGGTGCCTAAAAGAGGTCCCATCATCAAGATCAGCACATTTTCTGGTGAGAGTGGATCGGTATTTGCTGGCAACCGGGTGGAGAGGTAATACAACCCGAGCCCCTTACCCCCAATATACATTCTTCGTTCTTCGGGGGTGATTTGGAAGGTTTTACTGCTTTTTGTATCTACATTTATTTCCAGAACCATGTTGGTAGAGCCCACTACTTCTTGCATATCTCCTCCTTCTTATCTCGTATTGAACTCTTGATTTTCCAAGAGGTTGCGAGAAAGGTTTGTTACCCTCTGGCAATGAACTTCGCAATTTCTTCCAATGGATAGTCATCAATTCCTATCAGGTTTTGCAGGATCAACCCGTCAATCGTGGCTAAAATGATGTTTGAAACAGCTTCTTTTGAAGAAGATTTTTCCAGGATATGGTCCAACCCTTCGAGGATCATCTTCTTCCATTCTTTGTACTTGTCCTTAAATTTGGCGATCAGTCGCGGGTTAGAAGCAAGTGCTTCCTCGATCAGATAATGGTGAAGGCGTCCTCTTACTGTCTCATGGATGAGAACCTGCATTACTTGATAAACCGCTTCTTCTGGTGGAGTGGATGGATCGAGGTGACTTATTCGTTCGAGCATCTGGCTGGTGATCTGATCAAAATGACGGTTGGTAATATCGAAGATCAGATCACTTTTCGAAGGGTAGTAGTAGTAGAGGGTGCCTTTGGATATTCCAAGTTTTGCGGCAATATCCGCCAGACTGGTTTCGACCCCTCTAGAGGCGACCAGCTCGCTGGAAACTTCTAAAATGTATTGGCGAGAAATATCCCTTTTTGTTTTCATTCGGTCGGCCGTACGACTGAAAGTAATTATAGCGAATCTATCAGAAAATTTCAACCCATGAGGATCATTGAAAATTGAATGCTTTTTTCTGATGATCTGTAAAAATCTGTCTGGTTAGGTTGCAGCAAATATGACATTGATCCTTTTTCTACGTGACAATCGTCGTTGAATGCGACCATACATCGGGCTATTATAGAGGGAGATTTGTGCAAATGTTATGAGCAATTTCTCACCAAGGAACGGTCCATTTGACTATTCTCATTCGCAACTGCTCGTATCTTGTTCAGTCCCCTACCTGCGTTTCGCAAAATGTTGATCTGTTAATTCAGAGAAACAGGATCGCCCAGGTCGGCACAAACCTTCCAGCCCCTGCTGATGCAGAAATTCTGGATGGCCAGGATTGTGTCGTTATGCCTGGTTTTACTAACGCCCATTCTCACCTCTATCAAAATTTGATGAAAGGTATCTCGAAAGGCATCCCTCTGGTTCCCTGGTGCAACGAGGTTCTATTTCCGAATATTGGTGCAATGCGCCAGGTGATCACCAAAAATGGGCAGCGCCTTCCTTATCTCTGGACGGTACTCTCTGCCATTGAAATGATCAAAGGTGGTATTACCAGTTGTATCAACATGGATACCATTTTCCCTTCCATTATCCACGGATGGAATGATATAGGATTTCGGGGCATACTGGCCTATACCCTTTCGAACAAATGGGTACCTGAAGAACTTCGCTCCTCTGAATCAGCTATGAAAGACCAGATGATGGATTTCATTGCTGAGCATCATCATCCTGATGGGCTGACGACTGTCTTCCCCGCTCCATCCACACTCTTTTTGTGTACAGATGATTTTCTCCAATGGGCTGGAAAAGTAGCCGTAGATAACCATTTGGGAATGCAGATCCACATTTCAGAAACAGCGGATGAGGTAAGAGATCAGGTTCGTGATACGGGAAGGACTCCTGTCGAATATTTGGAACATCTTGGCATATTGAATAATTCCTTGAGCGCAGTGCACTGTGTTCATTGCAATCATCATGATCTTCAGCTTCTTGCTTTGACAGGGGCACAGGTGGTACATTGCCCGAAAAGCAACATGAAGCTATCAGATGGTATTGCACCGATCGTCCAAATGCGTCAGATGGGTATTACGGTAGGTCTGGCAACCGATGGCTGTGCTTCAAATGACCTGTTGGATATGTGGGAAGAAATGCGCACAGCGGTAATGCTTGCCCGTGTTTCGAATAATGACGCTAATGCTCTACAACCAGTTGATGCTTTTAAAATGGCTACCATTGATGCAGCTCAGGTAGCCCACATTGATGCTGGAGAGATTTATCCTGGCAAACTGGCAGATGTGATCGTTGTTGACACCCAGGCTGCCCATCTTGCTCCTTTTCATGATCTTGATCTATTCAACATGCTGGTTTTCTGCGCAAAATCCAGCGATGTACGCGATACCATCATTAACGGTGAGATTGTTATGCGCAATCATGTATTGACAAAAGTTGATGAAGCCGCAATAAAATCAGAGATCAAAACAATTGACGAGAAAATCAGCGGTTTCAGGCAAGACCTACACTACAGCGCTACCTGATAGGAGTATCAAGTGAGTTCTTTAATTTCTTACTACCCTGGCAATACGTTATTTCATCGTCTTGATCCACGCGTTAAGATTATATTCATGCTCATAGCATGCACTGGCATACTGATGATCAATAACTTCTACATAGCAGCGTTGGTTTTTGGACTGATTATTCTGCTATGGCTCTCTGCAAAACTGCCATTCAGTGTGCTCATGGGCTTTATGAAGGTGTTGATACCCATTGCAGCATTCCTGTTCGTCATACAGGCTATTTTCTATCCAGGGCAAACACCACTTATTAAACCTCTCATTCCAATTGGCAAAGGGTTTGGGCAGATCACGCTCGAAGGGATCATTTACGCTTGTGTACTGGCTCTACGATTGATGGCAATGATCATCATGCTGCCGTTGATCAGCTACACCACCCCAGTGCAAGATTTCGCATTAGGAATGACGAAGATGGGCTTGCCTTATACCATGGCTTATACCATGACCACTGCGCTCAATCTGGTGCCCCTTCTTCAAACTGAAACTCAGGTCATTGTAGATGCGCAAAAGCTGCGTGCCATGCAGACATTTGAAAAAGGAAAGTTGCTTGAAAAGCTAAAAGCTTATCCTGCACTGGTAACACCACTTGTGATCGGCTCAATGCGAAGGGCTCAATTAATGGCAGTCGCTATGGATTCTCGAGCTTTTGGCGCTTCTAAGAAACGTACTTACCTGAAAGATATCAGGATGCGAAGAACCGATTGGCTCTTTATGCTTGCTACAGTTGTGTTCACAGCGGGATTTATCGTCCTTTCCATCTATCTGTAAATCTTTACTCAGGAGTAATGCCATAAAAACGCCAGTCATTGAATTCCAGGATGTATCGTATCGTTACCCTCGCAGTAAGCGTTGGGTTATCACCCACATGAATCTTACAATTCATGAAGGTGAGTTCGTTGCCATCATGGGGGAGAATGGCGCAGGCAAAAGCACCTTATGCCAGATGATGAACGGCATCATCCCCAACAGTATTGGTGGGAGGTTAGCCGGGAAAGTTCTTGTTCATGGCCTTGACACCCAGGAAGCTGGAATTTCAATTCTTGCAACCAAAGTAGGTATCGTTCTGGAGGACCCTGAAACTCAATTGTTCACCTCATCGGTAAAAAGCGAAGTTGCTTTCGGCCCCGAAAATCTGAGCCTGCCCCCTGAGGAAATTGAAGAACGAGTGGAATGGGCACTGAATGTAGTACGACTGAAGGGTTTTGAAGATCGGCTGCCTACTTCTCTATCTGGTGGCCAAAAACAACGGTTGGCAATTGCTGCTAATATCGCCATGCGTCCTGATATTTTGGTATTGGATGAAGCTACTTCACAACTTGACCCAGTCGGTGTAGAGGAAGTCCTTTCGGTCGCGCGTGAGCTAAACCAGAAGTATGGCATGACGGTTATCATGGCAACTGATGCTTCTGAGATGATCGCTCGCCATATGGATCGGGTGGTTGTACTCAATGCAGGTAAACTGGAAGCAGATGGTACACCTCACCAGATTTTCTCCAATCTGGATCTTTTCAAGAAGATTATGATCCGTTCTCCTCAGGTTTCTCAACTTGCTGCGAAATTACAGGAAGTTGAGAAACCTTTTTCATCTTTCCCGATCACAATTGAGGAAGCCAGGGAAAATGTCATCCAGTTGGTGGGTAATCACAATGGTAAAGTCTCTGTAGTATCAGAACCGCAGCAACCAGTTGAAAGTAACCAGACATCTATTCTTGTGGACAACCTAGATTTCATTTACCAGCCTTTGAATGTTCATGCTGTAAAAGGTGTATCGTTTGAGATCAAGAAAGGTGAATTCGTCGCCCTTATCGGGCAAAATGGCTCTGGAAAGACCACTATTTTGAAGAATTTACTTGGACTGCTTCGACCTACTTCAGGAACAGTAATGGTAGCCGGAGAGGATACAAAGAAGACAGCTGTTGCCGAAATGGCGAAGCATGTCGGTTTTGTGCTCCAAAACCCTGACCAGCAGCTTTTTGCCCAGACAGTAGCTGAAGAGATCAGTTATGGGCCAAAGAACCTGGGATTACCACCCGAAGAGATAGAAGAACGTATTGAGAAATCACTCCAGGTGGTTGGTTTGGAAGGCAGGCGGGAAGAATTTCCTCCAGCTATGCCGAAAGGTGATCGGGCAAAAGTCGTCATCGCCAGTGCTTTGGCACTTAACCCTGAGATCATCATCCTGGATGAACCAACCACGGGTCAGGATTACAGAGGATGTCATCAGATCATGCAGATCGCACGGGCACTGCATAAACAAGGGCGTACGGTAGTGTTTGTTACTCACCACATGGCGCTGGTTGCAGAATATGCCCGTCGTGTGATCGTTTTGAGCGGTGGAAAAGTGTTGCTGGACGATGTAACTGAAGCAGTTTTTTCGCAACCAGAAGTTGTCCGGAAGGCATATATCATACCGCCCCAGATCACTGAATTGGGTCAGGCATTACCCCCTGAAATGGGCTTGCCGCGTACTCCGTTGAGTGTACAGACTATGGCTGATGCAATCCTTCAAAAAATAAGCGCATCATAACCTGAACAAGAACATGTATGAAAGGGCAGAAGACATGGATGAGATCTTGATAAAACTACAGGCGATCTGTGGACCGCAATATGTCACCAATGAATATGTTGATCTGTTGGCTTACCGTCGCGATTGTGGACCATCTACAGGGGGTATCCCCGGTTACGTTTGCCGTCCAAAAAGCACAGATGAAATCGTTCAAATTGTGAAATTTGCCAATGAAGTGAAGAAACCTCTGTTCCTGTGGGGACGTGCAACTACTTTTGTTGACAATGGAGTCATGGCTGGCTGCATCGTACTGGCACTTGACCTGATGAATTCCTTCGATATTGATTTCGAGAAGCAAATGGTTTATGCCGATGCTGGTACTGTCTGGCATGCCATTGATGGAGAGCTGAAGAAATATGGTTGGGAACTGGCTGCTCCTGGTGGCGGTGGCATGTTCTCTGCTACCGTCGGTGGCACGATTGCTTATAATGCAGTCCCTCATGGGATCACTGAATATGGCATGGTGGGAGATCATGTGATTTCCATGGAAGTTGTACTTCCTGATGGAACCATCGTTCATACAGGTTCGGCTGCCAATGATGCCAATGG
>JBDKSY010000075.1:0-17478 GCA_039680395.1 Anaerolineaceae bacterium
ATGGATTCTGTGATATGTTTCCGGGAAAGCCCTCGTCCATTTGGCCCTGGCATGGTAGGCCAGAAAACTTTACTGGAAATCACCAACGCTTCACGTGGAAGGTCCTGGATAGCTTTTCCCATTACAGTTTCTGCCGCGCCATTGGCATAGGCATCTGCATTATCAAAATAATTTACACCCTGATCATATGCTGCATGAATGATATTACTGGTTTTTTCTTCATCTACTTGATTACCAAATGTGATCCAGGCACCCAGACCTAATTCGCTTACTTTCAGACCTGATTTTCCCAATCGCCGATAGTGCATTTTCTACTCCTGTTAATATTTAATGACCTGGTCCAATTCCTAAAGGTTTCCACTTATCTTCATCAGCTCGTAACCGGTGCACATCGCCACCACGGTTATGCAATTCATCAAACCCTTCTGGTTTTATTGAAAGGCTCATTCCATCCAAAAGCCCCGAAACCCCTTCCTGACCAGGCTCTTTTCGCTTGTTTTGGCAATAAGAACAGGTTTCAGGGTTGTGGGCTTTATATTCCAGCGGCTCTTCGTATGTGGTAATAAAACCTTCAAAGTTGCGAAAGATCACTTTATGGTCTGACGCACTGATCTGATAATTTGGCATTAAGGGGATTTTCCCGCCCCCACCTGGAGCATCTACAACATAGGTTGGAACAGCAAAACCTGATGTATGCCCTCGTAAACCTTCAATGATCTCAAGCCCTTTGGTAACTGGTGTTCGGAAGTGCCCTGCACCATCAACCAGGTCACACTGATACAGGTAATACGGGCGGACTCTCATCTTCACCAGATCCTGAACCAGTTTCCGTTGAATGTGGATGCAGTCGTTGATCCCCGCCAGAAGGACTGATTGATTTCCCAGAGGGATACCAGCTCGTGATAATTTGTCACAGGCGTCTGCCAGCTCTTCTGTTATCTCATTGGGATGATTGACATGGATGTTCATCCACAAGGGATGATACTGCTGCAGCATGTCGCATAATTCATCATTCACACGCATTGGCATGAAAACCGGCACCCGGCTGCCTATGCGGATGATTTCAACATGAGGTATCTCTCGCAATCGCCGCAATAGCTCATCAAGCACACGCGGTGCCAGGGTCAAAGGATCACCCCCTGAAAGGAGCACATCACGTATCTGGGGTGTGCTTTTGATGTAATCAATCTGCCGGTCAAAATCACCCCGGTTAAAATTGGCAGAAGGATCACCCACAATGCGGCTGCGCGTGCAGTAGCGGCAATAGGAAGCACATTGGGTGGTCACCAGCATTAATACCCGATCTGGATAGCGATGTACCAGCCCAGGTACGGGTGAATGCTTGTCTTCAGCCAGGCTATCTTCCATCATACCGGTAAATGGTACGATTTCTTCTGCACGAGGGATAACTTGCCGCCGGATGGGATCATTCGGATCATCAGGATTTATTAATGAAGCAAAGTAAGGTGTGATATCTACACGGAATAACCCTTGCGTGGTAAGAGCTTTTTTCTCTGAATTCGTTAATGAGAAGACTGTTTCGAAATCATCTACACTATTAAGCCGGTGACTCAACTGCCATCGCCAATCATTCCATTGGGTGTCAGGTATATCTTTAAAAATGGGAGCACGCTTGGATGGAAAGCTTATTGCAGACATGGGATCTCCAAATTTTCGTTCCTTAAAGATTCAGTCCAATTCTCATGCTTCTGAGTGAGTACGCGTGTTTTATCGCTAAAGTATTGGGGGGTCATGATCAGTGCGAAAGTTTCCTATGGTGAGGACTTCATGCTTACATGTTCTCATGCTCTTATTCTAATTAATTCGACAAGATTGGTCAACTATTCTTTGTAGGAATATTTTTGACCACTTGACACTGAACGTTTGTTCTGTTATTATATTCTTAGCACAAATGACCAATGATTATCGAAAGGAATTAGATATGGCCAGAAAAAGTGCAGGGATAAGCGATAGACACCGTAAGATCATGGATTTTCTTACAAAATTTCAAGATGAAAACGGTTACAGCCCTTCCATCCGTGAAATAGGTGAACATATTGGGGTCACCTCTACATCCCTGGTTGATTATTATCTACGCCAGTTGGAAGATCTCGAATATATCGAGCGTGACCAGCATATTTCCCGTAGCATTCGAGTTATTCGCTCCATAAATTCCTCCATCGGGAGCACTGTCAAACGCACTATCAATCGTGTTTCCAATGCGGTTAATGAATTGCTTGATATCCCGGTTCTTGGCCGGGTGGTGGCTGGTGAGCCCATTCCTGTGCCAGGTTCAGATGTACGATATTTCGACCCCGAAAGCAGTGTGGCAGTCGCGCGCAGCTTACTTAGTGCAAGAGAAAATATCAGTGATCTCTTTGCGTTGGAAGTCCAGGGAGAATCCATGATTGACGCCATGATCAACGATGGCGATATTGTGATCATGAAACCCGCTAAAGAAGCTAATAACGGCGAGATGGTTGCCGTCTGGTTGGATGACAAAGATGAGACCACGCTGAAGTATTTTTATAAAGAAAGTAACCGCATCCGGCTTCAACCAGCCAACCCAACCATGAAACCCATTTATATTGATGACCAGCGTCATTTACGTATCATGGGGAAAGTTGTTCTGGTCATTCGGCAGGTACACAACCAGTAAAATTTCCTGGAACAAAAAAGAGCCTTCAGAAGGCTCTTTTTCATTAATACTAATATGATTGGTTATATTCCCAGATATGCAGATTTTACCTGCGGGTTTTCCGCAACTTCTTTGGCATCACCAGAAAGAACAACCCGTCCTGTTTCCAAAACATATGCCCGATTCGAGATGGAAAGAGCCATTAATGCGTTCTGTTCCACCAGCAATATCGTGGTACCTTGTTTATTGATCTCTTGAATGATGCGGAAGATCTCTTCCACCAGGATGGGGCTCAACCCCATTGAAGGCTCATCGAGTAACAACAGGGATGGCTTACTCATCAACCCACGTCCGGTAGCCAGCATTTGCTGCTCACCACCAGAAAGCGTGCCCCCCAATTGATCAATGCGTTCTTTCAAACGGGGAAAGCTGGTAAAAACTCGCTCCATTGATTGTAAAATTTCATTTTTATCTTCCCGGGTATAAGCACCCATCATCAGGTTTTCTCGTACTGTCAAAGGAGCGAAAATCTTCCGTCCTTCTGGTACCTGGCTGATGCCCATACGAACGATTTGCTCTGCCGGGGTTGTGGTAATTTCTTTTCCCTTGAATTTTACAAACCCGGTGCGCGGCTGTAACAGTCCAGAGATCGTCCGCAGCGTTGTAGATTTGCCTGCACCATTCGCACCGATCAGGGTAACGATTTCGCCTTCTTCCACCTGGAAAGAGATACCATGCAATGCATGGATGGCGCCGTAATACACATTGAGATTTTCAACTTCAAGAAACATTGGCGGCTCCTTTTCCCAGGTATGCTTCAACCACTTTTGGATTGTCTTGTATTTCTTTCGGGGTACCCCTGGCAATCACTTCGCCAAAATCCATCACAGAAATATTTTCGCAAATACCCATAACCACCCGCATTTGATGCTCAATGAGCAGAATAGTCAGGTTAAATCGGTCATGAATGAAATGGATCAGTTCCATCAGGTTGATGATCTCACGGGGATTCATGCCTGCAGCTGGTTCATCTAATAACAGCACATGTGGATTGCAAGCCAGGGCACGAGCGATTTCTACCCGGCGTTGCTCTCCATAAGGCAGATTCTTCGCCAGCTCATCCTGTATTCCTTCCAGTTGGAATATGCCAAGGAATTCTTGCGCGCGCTCTATAAGTGCTTTTTCTTCTTTACCAAATCTTGGCGTACGGAAAATGCTGTCAGAAAAGCTGTAACCAATATGGGCATGGTATGCAATCCGTACATTATCGAGTACTGTCAGGTTGGGAAATAGGCGGATATTCTGGAAAGTTCGGGCGATACCCAATCGAGTGATTTCAAAAGGTTCAAACCCAACAATACTTTCATTATCCAGCTTCACCTCACCATCAGTAGGTGCATACAATCCAGTGATCAAATTGAACACGGTAGTTTTTCCAGCCCCATTGGGACCGATCAGTCCCGCCAGGTCACCTTTATTCAGAGTCATATCAAATGACTTTACCGCACAAAGACCACCAAAATATTTTGTCAGACCCTGGATTTGAAGTACAGCGGAGGTATTTTCTATTTTTTCCATGTTTTCCTCCACCTATGAGCTCGCTGCGGGGATGTCAGTAGTTGGTTTGGGTTCTCTTTTCTTGCCAAGTCCAAACTTTTCGGACTTTAGAAAACCCCATTCCACGTTACCCAACAATCCCTGAGGGCGGATAAGCATGAGCAATAGTAATGTAATTGGATAGAGAACGAACCGCCAGGTTGGCGCCTCAGTGCCCAATTGACTGAGCAGCACGCGAAGTAAGCCTTCCAGGAAGAAGATCCATCCAAATGAAGCAGCAATGGTACCTGTAATGCTGCCTAATCCACCAAAAACGACGATGATCAATGGGTTGAACCCAAGCATGAAATCAAAGGTACCTGGGCTGAGAAAACCAATGTAATGTGCGTACACCGCTCCGCCAATCCCGGCAAAAAAACTGCCAATGACAAAAGCGAGCAGTTTATTTCCAGCAATATCAATACCCATGGCTTTGGCAGCCGTTTCATCCTCACGCACTGACATAATGGCGCGTCCTGTGCTGGATCGGACAAGGTTGCGCAGTAAAATGATCACCAACACCAAAAAGAAGAATGCCCAGAACCAGGTGGTCAACTTTGGGATGCCTATCATACCCCGTCCGCCTTTCATTTCAGGGAAGGGGAGAATGGTATCAGAATTGACCATGAGAGTATTGACGACAATTGTAAAGCCAAGGGTGGCAATACCAAAGTAATCGCTGCCCAGGCTGAGCACAGGTAAACCAAACAAGAAGCTGACTTCTGCAGCGAAAACCCCTGAAAAAATCACCGCAAAAAAGAATACTACCTGCATGGCTACCCCAGAATTAAGGACGCCAGGAGCAGCGACGGTCCCTAATAGCGGTGCCAGTAAAGGATTGATGAGGTTTCCCAAAAGAACTGCAGCGCCACCAGCTACCAGAACGCCTATAATGTAAAAAGTGAATGACGAAAGTACTGGTATGCCGCGGAACCGCTTCAGCAATCTTCCAATACCCCAGATAGCCAGACCGGCCAGAATGGTTCCCAATCCAACCACCAGCAAACCACGTGAATCTCCGTTGACCCATCTGAAGGTGATATCCGCCGCGCAGTAAGCTCCAATTCCGTAGAAACCCCACTGACCAAGGCTAAATTGACCATTGAACCCATAGATCAGGTTCAGGCCTAATGCTACCATGGTCATTGCGCATGCCTGGAACAATAAGCCCTGGTCAAAGTTATTTAAGATCTTAAAACCGCCAAAATCAGTAAGCGCCAGTTGAATGATCCCAAATGCCGCAATCACACCAACGATTTTGACCCACTTTTTGGGATGTCCCATAACCCACAGCAGGCCATACAGGTATCCAAGCAGCGCCCCAATTTTTAGTAACGAACCAAAAATGAATCCTATTCCCATAATATGCCCTATGCCTTTTCTTTCTCAGGTTCGCCAAATAGACCGGTTGGGCGTATCAGAAGAACAATAATCAAAATGGTAAAAGCCACTGCATCACGCATCGGGGTTGAAATGTACCCCATTGTCATAGCTTCTGCCTGACCCATGATCAAAGCGCCCACAAAAGCACCTGGAATACTGCCAATACCACCCAGCACAGCGGCTACAAATGCTTTCAAGCCTGGCAGGATACCCAGCTGTGACCAGATGGAGCTGTATGCAATTGCGTAAAGCACACCACCCAATCCAGCAAAGGCAGCACCAACTGCGAATGTGAAGGAAACGATCGCATCTACATTGATACCCATCAGGCGGGCAGTAGGTTTGTCAAAGGAGGTTGCCCGCATAGCAACGCCAATTTTCGTTTTCTTGACCAGAAATTGCAGGAATATCTGCACAAGAATCGAAGCAACCATGATAATGATGAATATATTGGAAAAAGTAATACTGCCCGATGGGGTAGCCTGACCTGGTTTTATCAGGTGAATACCGTCTTTAATGTACCAGGCAACCACCTCGATGGGGCGTTCATAAGGAATAAACCGGGGAGAATAAACGAAATTTAGTGCCCCGAAGAATTCCAGAAAGAAGGATATGCCAATTGCTGTGATCAGTGCAGCAATACGGGGTGCGTCGCGCAACGGTTTATATGCAACTCGCTCGATTGTAATTGCCAATAAAACACAAACCAACATGGATAACAGAATAACAGTGGCTGAACCAATGATCTCCACTATAGACTTGGGCATATTGGGAAATACCATCATTGGCCATAAATGCAAATTGAACCTGGTAACAGCATAGAAACTTGTAAAAGCCCCAACCATAAAAACATCGCCGTGGGCAAAATTGATGAGTTTTACAATGCCATAAACCATGGTATACCCCAAAGCGATAAGGGCATAAACAAAACCGAGTTGCAGTCCACTTAAAATAATTTGAACAAACAGACTCGGATCTTCGAATAAGTTCTTAATCAGGATATATAAGACAGCTAATGCAAGGGCAATTAAGAAGGTCTTACCCACCCAATCAAGGGGAGGCCTTTTACTTCGAACCGATTTTTTAATTACAGGAACTAAAGGTGAGTTTCGCATGTTCCATTACCTGGTTAGTTGGAGATTAATTACTGTGGAGGATGTGATTGCGCCATCCTCCACAGTTGGACTGTAGGAATTTTTATGGGATGATCTGTTTGAAGAACTCAACCTGTCCATTGGTAACATGGTTGATGAAAACAGGTTTCACTGGAGTATGGAAAGCATCAAAGGTGATAGTCCCTGATACTACTTCAAAAGTACCGGAAGCCATTGCATCCTTAACTTTTGCGGGATCATCTACACCAGCGTTTTCGATTGCGTCAAACAGGATGTTTGCAGCGTCATATGCCAAAGCAGCCAGCGCATCCGGTGGACGTGGATTGCCTTTATCATCTTTGTACTTCTCGCTATAGGTCTTTACGAAATTCTGTACAATGGGGCGATCTTCTGCTGGAGAATAGTGGTTGGTAAAGTAACCACCATCTGCTGCTGCCGGATCCAGGTCTGGTGAATCCCAACCATCACCACCCATGAACGGAGCCGTGATGCCTTTTTCCTTTGCCTGTTTGGTCACCAGGTTAACGATGTTGTAGTAATCTGGGAGATAGATCATATCAGGCTTCGCATCCGCGACTTTAGCAAGAATGGCTGAAAAATCGGTATCTTTTGCGGTGTAAGTTTCCTTGCCAACAATCGTTCCGCCGCCTTCAACAAAGTATTTTTCAAAGTACTCTGAAAGGCCTTTCACGTAGTCGTTAGATTGATCAAACAGGATGAAAGCAGTTTTTGCTTTCAGGTCATTGAGCGCGAATTGTGCACCCACTTTACCCTGGGTATCATCATTGAAACAGGCTACAAATGTGTAGGGCTTGACTTTTCCTTCTGCATCTCGCACAACACTTGGGTTGGTAGAGGTGGAGCTGATCTGCAGTACACCTTTGGCATTGGCGATTTCAGAAACAGGAATGGATGCCTTGGAACATACTTCACCAATGATATAGTGTACGCCATCCTGATCAATCACTTTGTTGGCAGCATTGACGGCAGGATCAGGGGTGCATTGGCTATCTTCTACGATCGGAACGATCTTCATTCCAAGTACACCACCCTTGGCATTCCGTTCTTCAATTGCTTGAAGCACACCGTCACGTGTAGAAACACCGAAAGTCGGTACAGGACCAGACAGCGGAGCAAGAATGGCTATCTTTAGTTCTTTCTGTGCTTCGGTGGCTTGTTCGCCTGATGGTTTACAGGCAGTCAATAGCATGATAGTGATCAACACTATCGAAACTACTCTTAACATTTTCATCGTGGATCTCCTCCATTTATTTGTGGCGAATGTATGACAATTTCTGGTAAGCAACGGCTGCTCATTCCGGCTTACAAAATATTAAAATATATACGACCACCACCTCCTTTATCGCAAAATATCAGCAATACTGGTAAATTAATTGATAAATATAGATGTGAAAATGTGAAAATATTCTCGATGAGAAGTTGTTGAATTAATGGGTTACTATACTGGAAAGGAAAAGAACTGTCAAGTATTTTGCGTATGTATTTTTCTTGACAATATGCAATTCAATATAGTAAAATCATTTTTTAATATCCAAGAATTTTCAGCTTAAGGAGGCAGCCTTGCGTCGGCTTTTTCTACATTCAAAAGTCGTTACAGCCGTATTAATTTTTCAGTTTATTCCGCTGCTAATGCTGCCGCCTTCTTCCTATTCTCTTTCCACTCAAGAATGGTGGCTGCCATTATTGCTGGCGATTTTCGCTTTGGTTGCAGCGATACAGGTTACCTTCCGGCATAGCCAGGCTTTATGGCCGTGGTATTTACTCTCATTTTCTCAGGGATTCAATATCATCAGCCGGCTCATGTTGCTCATGCCTCATGCCACCTATAATCTGAACGGTGTTCAAGTTTTCAATACTTTATACTTTATCCTGTCAGTTATATCCATGGCATTTTCTGCTTTGATCATCTGGATGTGTGATCTCCCCGAAGTTCGAAATACTTATCTGCGCACCCAGACATCCTGATAAACCCATCGGCGAGGATATTCCTCGCCGATTTGCTTTTCCTTCAATTTTGAACGACAATTCAATCATCATAAACCATCCTCTGTTCTAACAGTAAGGATCAATATTTCACGCATCATACTGGAGGTACCCAATGGCTCAATCTTTACATGCCGATGTGCTAATTGTGGGTGCAGGACCAACAGGTTCTTATCTAGGGTGGAAACTGGCACAGGCCGGTTGCGATGTACTCCTCCTGGAAGCTCTACCTTTAGAGAAGGTAGGCGCTCACATAGAAGTGATCCATCTGGATCAAATCCGTTTCGATGAGTTTGATATCCCTCATCCACTTCCACCAGAAAAATTACATCTGGTACCCGCTAACAAAGTATGGTCAATTGACGGCAGCAGCTATTTCAAAGTACAGTATCCTTTTTATGTTGTTAACATGCCTGCTTTTGTGCAGCGACTACATGGATATGTTCGCCAATCTGGCGGCAGGATCATCGAAAATGCCCGCGTAGAAGATGTAATGATGCAAGATGGTTTCTGCTGCGGGGTTCACGGTACCTGTGCCGGTGAGCCTTTTGAAGCACATGCCAGAATAACCGTTGATGCTTCAGGGATTGCTGGCGCAGTGCGCACGCATTTACCTGATGACTTTGGTGTGGAAAATTGCCCGGTTCCACGAGAGCAAACTTTTTACTGCACTCTGGAATTGAGAGATGAAATCCCCTTTGGTTTTCCAACCGATAACAATTCATTTCTCGGTGCACCAGGATTTTGGAACAAGTCATATGGAGATGGCGTCATTCTTGGTCTCATTGCCCCTGGCAGTGCAGATAACGCCTGGAGTGCACTGACCCAATGGAGAGAAGCTGTTTATGGCAATCCTGGTAAACTGGTTGCCAAACGGGTGGGATGCTCACCCTACCGGCGCGCTCCAGCCTCGTATGTAGGAAATGGTTTTGCTGGCGTAGGTGATTGCGTTTATCAAAATAAAGCTTTCTCTGGTGAAGGGACCACCAGCGGTTTCGCGGCCTGCAAAATTGCCAAGGAAGTCATTCTGGATGCCCTGAAGACAAATGATGTCAGCCAGAAAGGATTGTGGGATTACAATGTGCGCTATTTTCACGGGCAGGGAGCAAAATTCGCAGGCGTGATGGTCTTCTTATTCCCGGTAAATGGCCTGCCGCAAAATGACGTGGATTATCTCTACCAGCACAAGATCATCTTTTGTGAAGAAGATTATGAATATCTGAACCTGAATTATGAATTGAACCTTCCACCCGAAAGATGGGAAACCATCTGCCGGCAACTGAAGAAAGGTATACAGGAAGGACAATTCTCACAAGACAGCTATCAATTGATGAATACTTTGCATCAATTCTCTACCCAGCTCAAAGCACATTATCTTGCATACCCTGAAACACCAGAAGAGCTGCCCGCCTGGAGTTCAATTACCAGAAATCTATGGGGATATTAGGAATACCAATGACTGACACCTATCAGATACTCGTCGTAGACGTCACTGAAATGAAATATGAAGATCAGGTGACGGCTGCCTGCCTGCAAGGGCTGGCAAATCGCGTTAAGCCTTCCATTTTCCTCGATTATGGAATTTATGATGATCCGGAGTCGCGGAAGACCAATGAGGATTTTATATCTGAAGACCTTTGGAAAGAAAAATTTAGAGATTCTCTCGGTAGACAAGACCGGCTGAATCTGAACGCCTATGAAAAGATCTACCCAATCGAGGAAAAGAATAGTCGCACCCTGGAAGAAGCTGTTGAACAATTCCTCCCCAGCATCAAGGGATTTGTCATCTGGGATCCACAGCAGGCAGACAGTATCAACATTGCCGTGATGCTCTCCAGTTTGGAAAGCTTGCTTCCCATCAGCCCTGATCACCAGGATTGGACGCAACGTTTTGGTCTGCCCATTCTACATGACATCCGTGGCAGATGGAAAGACCGCATTTCGATGTATTCGTGGGCTCTGGAAAATCTCTTTCCTCGATGTACACCTGGAAAGGTGGCGTGCATCGAGCCGGGCTGGCGCCGTCCCGAATTTCTTGATTATGTAGTGAAAGAAAGAATATTCACGTATAGTCTTTCCAGCAAGGGGAGTAATAAAACTTTCGAGCGTGGCTGGAACATTTTAATGCTCTGCCTGGGCGGACCTGCCTGGATGAGAAATTTCATCTATGATACTGGCTTTTTTCACAGCTTGAAAAAACTTGCCATCAAGAAAATGTCAGCAGATCCTGAAGTTGATTTGACCATAACCATTCAGAAAAAAGCGTCACTAACGCCAGGGGGCATTGTTTTCGGCTGGCATACGAACCGGGATGATGAGTTCTCCTTTATGGTATTACTGAGCGCTAACGGTCTGCGCCTTGTGCCTTCGCATCTTGCAGCTAACTTTTCATTCCACAGTGCATTACCCGCTTCAATACCTTTGAAACAGTCTCATATTCAAGGATCAGATGTCGTCCTAGATCCCCAGAAAACATACCTTACTTTTACGTATTCAGATGGCGATCAATTAATGCTGATGAACACGGCACAAGTGGGTGGATGGCGCAGGCCGGAACGCGGTTTGGTTCCATTCAACTGGGAAATGCAACCCCTCCTGGCTGAATTTGCACCTGCCCTGTTGAGACTTTACTACAGCACCCTGACTCCCAATGACTGTCTTGTAGCCGGGCCATCTGGAGCGGGGTACATCATACCGCCATTGCACGATGATCTGCCAGATTATCTGCTCCGATCAGCACAAACCTGTGAAAAAGCGGATATCAATGTGATCACTTCTTATTATCCCGATCCACCCCAAAAAACCATCAAACAGCATCTCCAGGCTCCTTCAAATATCCTTGGTTTCCTTTCAGGGTATTTCTTTATAAAAGCAAAACCTGCCAAATGCGGCTCTGGAAAGATGTTCTTGTGCAATGCCTGGCCTCACCTTTCGCACGTGCGTGATTCAAGCGAAGAAGTAATGACGGGTGTGAAATCGCTACTTGATGCATCCAGACAAACCCCAGCATTCATAGGGGTTCATCTATTTGCTTACCGCACAACAATCACCGATGTATACAACTTTGTTCAAACATTGGATCCAGCAAAAGTGAAAGTCGTCCGTGCAGATGAGTTCCTTCTGCTGGCAAAAAAGCATTACGA
Organism: Anaerolineaceae bacterium; assembly: GCA_039680395.1. GTDB lineage: Bacteria > Chloroflexota > Anaerolineae > Anaerolineales > Anaerolineaceae > UBA4782. The sequence continues at coordinate 11,880 of JBDKSY010000075.1, forward strand.
AAATTAACAATGAAAACTCAATACTTAGGTTGTTCGCTTCATCCCGATAATAAAGGAAAAACGCAATGACAGAAAAAGTATCGAAACGCATAAAGCTTCTTTATGGTATTGCAGATTCGGGCATTGCCATGCTCACATCCATTGTTCAATTCTTTTTACTTTACTACTATACCGATGTCGCGCTTTTGGATCCGGGATTGGTAGGCACTGCACTTATGGTTGGAAAACTTACCTGGGATGCTTTCAACGATGTACTTTTTGGCTACCTCTCTGATCGTACCAAATCCCGCTGGGGACGGCGAAGACCATACTTACTTTTCCTGGCCATCCCTCTGGCATTAACTACCTGGTTGTTGTTCTCCATCCCAACGAAGATGACAGGTTTGGTGGCATTTATCGTTGTTCTATTCACTTTCCTCCTGTTTGACACTATCCATACTTTCGTTGCAGTAGCTTACACAGCCATGACACCCGAATTAACCTATGACTATGATGAACGTACCGCTGTTACCACGGTACGAGAGATTTTTACTGTCGTTGGTTATATTCTTGGTGCAGCGTTAACTACCGTTGTCGCTGGTGTCTATGAGAAGAGTTTTGGATTTTCTCCCCACGCCAGTTATAGTGCCATGGGGTTGACATTTGGCATTTACGCAGCTATCGTCGTTTTAGTCACTGCTTTTGGCGTGAAAGAAAGACCTTCTACAGAAGTACAGCCTTCTAAAATGCCAGCAGCGAAAGCCTTTATCCAGACTTTTAAGAATAAACCTTTCGTACAACTGGTCGGATCTTTCCTCATTTCGAATATCAGTTTTACTCTCCTGACGACTTTATTACCATATTACCTGATCTACCAGGTAAATATGGGAGATCAGATGTCCTTTGTCATGCTGGCACTTCTGGCAACGATTGGTTTATTCCTTTACCCTATGAAGATGATTGCAGATCGCATCGGCAAGGGAAAAGCATATGCATTGGGTTTGGGTGTGGCAGCAGTAGCAATTTTCACATTGTTCTTCCTCCCCAAAGGACCTTCACCATACGTCTATGTTGCTGCTGTGATTGCAGGCATGGGTTTATCCTCACAATGGGTGTGCCCATGGAGTATGATGCCTGATGTGATCGAAATTGATGAAGCAGCCACCGGAGAACGTCGCGAAGGCATCTATTACGGCATGTGGAACTTCATTACAAAATTTGCCAATGCTTTTGCCATTGCAGCAGCAGGCTGGATGTTAGCCGGTTTTGGTTATATCCCTAATGTCCCGCAATCCGATTTTACGCTGTTGGGAATTCGGATCCTCTTCTGTCTTGTGCCAGTAGTGATGTTCATATTAACCATGCCGCTTCTAATCAAATATCCAATTACACGTGAAAGTCATGCTAAATTAATTGCTGAGTTGCGTGGGAAAATGGTGACTGAAAATAAAGAAAATACTATTAGCTAGTTTCTCTGAAAACATATCATATAATGGATCAAAAAAGACGGGCTATTATGCCCGTCTTTTTGTGTGTTTATTGTCAGAGAAATTAGGCGATCTCGACAACTGCACCAGCAGCATCCAGTTTGGATTTTGCATCAGCAGCAACTTCTTTGCTCACAGCGGTGAGGACTTTGGCGCCAGCAGTCTCTGCCATGTTCTTGGCTTCGACAAGACCCAGGTTGGTGAGTTGGCGAATGACTTTGATGGTTTCGATCTTCTTTGGACCAGCGTCCTTGAGAACAACATCAAACTCAGTCTTTTCTTCTACTGGTTCAGCAGCAGCGGCAGGGCCTGCAGCAGCAGCGACAGCAACAGGTGCGGCGGCGGAAACGCCCCATTTTTCTTCCAACATTTTTACCAGTTCAGCAGCTTCCAAAACAGTCAGGCTGCTCAGCTCTTCGATTAACTTTTCCATATTAGCCATTTCAAAATCTCCTTACAGTTCTTTCTTTCAAAATAATTCCGTTTTTACGGTTAGTTTTCAATCCATCATATTCCAGAGAATAAACTACTAATCTCTCGAATGTTTACGCGGGTTGAGCAGCACCCTTTTCTGAGAATGCTTTGATCACTGCTGCCAAAGATCTGGCTGGTTCGGCAAGAGTGCGTACCAACTGACTGGCAGGAGCGTTCAATACGCCAAGAATACGTGCCCGCATGACTGGCAGTGGTGGCAATTCAGCTAACATTTTAATTTCACTAGCTGTTACCCACTTTCCATCCAGATAACCACCCTTCAATTTGAAGAGATCGCTTTTGGTAGCATCAACAAATACTTTTGCCAAAGCAGGAGCATCTGAGGTGGCAAATCCAGCCAGAGTTGTTCCAGATAATTCTTCACTTTTGAAATTGCATTGTTTCACTGCTAATTCCAAAATTGTATTTTTCACAACATTGGCTCGGCTGCCTGTGTCACGTACTTTTACACGCAAGGCATCTATGTCTTTCATACCCATCTTGTTATATTCAAGCAAGAAAATTGCCTGGCTATCTTTAAGCAATCGGGTATATTCTTCCAACATCGCAGTTTTACGTTCCTTTGTATAAGCCAACGAAAATCACCTCCTTCCGTCTTATAAAATAAAAAGTCTTTGCCTTGAAACTGCCAGGCAAAGACTTCCATCATTTCTAACGACGAACAAATATTTTGTTCAGATGGTAATCTTCACCTCAGCAGGATATTAAGCCTTATCGGCACCGGCTATCTCAGGTGAGACAAGCCAATATTATACTCTATTTTTACTCCGCTGCATTAATGGATTGTGCAATATTGGCGTCCACTTTGATACCAGGACCCATGGTGGCACTCAACGTAATGCGACGAATATATGTACCTTTTGCAGCACTTGGTTTTGCTTTACGAATCGCTTCCATCAGGGCAGCAAAGTTTTCATACAGTTGCTCTTCTGAAAAAGATACTTTGCCAAGTGGGCAATGGATGTTTGCTGTCTTATCCAGACGGAATTCCACACGACCAGCTTTTGCTTCTTTGATCACACGTGGAAGGTCTTCTGCATTGACGACAGTACCGGCTTTTGGGTTCGGCATTAAACCGCGAGGGCCCAATACACGACCCAATTTACCCGCTTTTGCCATCATATCAGGGGTTGCGATTGCAACATCGAAATCTGTCCAACCAGATTGGATTTTTGATATCCATTCATCACTATCGGCAACAACATCGGCACCTGCATTTTGAGCAATGGTAGAACCTTCACCCTGTGCAAAAACCAACACACGCACTGTTTTGCCTAATCCATTCGGAAGCACCACAACATCACGTACCTGTTGATCTGCCTGGCGTGGATCCAAACCCATGCGCATATGAACTTCGACAGTTCCATCAAATTTCGTAATACTGGTATCTTTCACCAGTTTTAATGCCTCACGCGGCGCATAATACTGATCTTTATTTACTTTTGCCTGTGCGGCAGCAAATTTCTTTCCAACTTTCGGCATGATTACTCCTTTGTGGTACTAACGGGTAAGATTTTCCTACCCTCCCACTACCTTAATCTACTACCTGGATACCCATGTTCCGGGCAGTTCCTTCGATTTGGCGCATGGCGCTTTCAATATCAACAGAATTCATATCTTTCAATTTCAACTGTGCAATTTCACGGATCTGTGATCGGGTTACTTTACCAACTTTATTTCGATTCGGTTGGTCTGAACCTTTTGGAATACCGGCAGCCTTGCGCAGCAATACACCTGCGGGAGGTGATTTCAAAATGAAAGTGAACGATCCGTCAGTATAGACGGTGATCTCTGCAGGGAGAATCTCGCCCGGTTGATTCTGTGTACGAGCGTTGTATTCCTTGCAGAATGCCATAATATTGATCCCATGACCTGCCAGAGCAGGACCAATAGGTGGCGCTGGATTTGCTTTACCAGCCTCAATTTGCAAACGTACGATTGCTTTTAATTTCTTTGCCACTGCTTTACTCCTTGGTGGTATTAGCGGGTGAATTTGGGAGCACCCTCCCACAAACTTTCGCCCAACTTTCGGCTTTCATTCTCAACAGCCTTGCGGCTGGTTGATCTCTTTTACGCTTTCTCGACCTGTAAGAAGTCCAATTCAACTGGTGTTTCACGTCCAAAGAAATTCACCATGACGCGGACTTTACTGCGATCAGCTTCAATTTCTGAAACGGTGCCACGAAAATCATTGAATGGCCCATCAATAATACGAACACGCTCTCCAACCTTGAAAGAAACCTTCACATGGGGCGCTTCTGCTTCCATACGGCGCAAGATGGAGGATACTTCTTCAGGGCGGAGTGGAGCAGGTTCAGTGCCCATTCCAACAAATCCAGTGACGCCGGGTGTATTACGAACCACAAACCATGATTCGTTTGAATAGATCATATTTACCAGGACGTACCCTGGGAAAACATGGCGCTCGACTACACGTCGTTTACCATCTTTTACTTCAATTTCTTCTTGTGTAGGAATGACCACATCAAATATCTGATCGCGCATTCCCATTGTTTCAATGCGTTGTTCCAGGTTGTGACGAACTTTATTCTCATACCCTGAATAACAATGGATCACATACCAGGCACGTTCATCCCGTTTTTCTCCAGGAGGAGTCTCGGGCATTTTTTCCGAGTCGTCTGAAGCGGCTGCTGGCATGTCTGAACGAACTTCTGATTCTTCCTCAGGAGTTTCTTCATACATCTCTTCGCCTTCACTTTGATAAAAATCCTTATCCGCTTCCATCTCTACATTTCCTCATTGTTCTCGAGAAACATACCTTGCCAGTTGTTTTATACCAGCAACAACGTGATCAACTTTGAAAATATAAAATCCATTATGCCTAACAAGGCACTCATCAGTATCATTACAACAAGAACTACCCGGGTTAATTTCCAGGCCTCGCGTGGAGTTGGCCAGGATACTTTCTTCAATTCGCCGACTGTTTCTCGCCATAAACGCCTGATCCCACCTGGCTTCTTCTCTTTCTTTTCGAGTTTCGCATTCTTTGCAGGTGCAGCCGGAGCTACTGCTTTTTCTGTTTTAGCAGAATTTTTGTCAGCAGCTTTATTCTGTAACACTGGTTTATCCATTTTATTAACCACGCGACACTCCTTTACGGCTAAAACGCCGTCTCCTTAGGTATTCTGTCTCCAAAAAGGAGGACGGCGTTGCCAATCTGATACAGGCCAGGCAGGAATTGAACCCACAACCTCCTGTTTTGGAGACAGGCGCTCTGCCAATTGAGCTACTGGCCTACACAATTGTGGAAAACGAATAAGTTTTCCACAATTCCGAAAGCCTACTTCGTCTCCCGGTGCAGAGTATGTTTTCTGCATCGAGGGCAGTATTTCTTCAATTCCATCCGCCCAGGATCATTGCGGCGGTTTTTCTCACTTGTGTAATTACGCTCTTTGCATTCATTGCATGCAAACGTAATTACAGGACGAACATCTTTCTTTTTCGATGCCATTATTTTCCCTATGCGATGATCTTGGTGATCACACCGGCGCCAACCGTTAGACCACCTTCACGAATTGCAAACTTTGAACCTTGTTCCAACGCAACCGGAACGATCAATTCCACTTCCAGGTTCACGTTATCACCAGGCATTACCATTTCTACACCTTCTGGCAGAG
>JBDKSY010000076.1:0-13431 GCA_039680395.1 Anaerolineaceae bacterium
GGTATCCCCCCAAGGGTAGAACGACGAAAACAACAATCACGATCGGTAGCAAGCATCATGGCGCAAAGATCAATGTGGGTAAATACCCATCATGGATGGTTGGGGATGATTTACTCCCATCATAATATTGGAGTGTTGGCTTTTCTGGTATGGCAAAATGTTGTAAATAAGGGCAGTAAGGATCACCGCGGGTCAGTGTCTCAAAATGCAGAACCCGCCTGTCTACCGCACCTCCACGGCATACTTCTGCATGTTCGCATTTTTCGCATTCGACCGGAATAGCCGCCTGCTGTATGCGACTGAAAGATGGGCTGCCAGCCAGTAAGTTCAACCGCATATCAGGGTTATAGATGGTATCTCCTTTCCAATCTTCTGTGATCAGGTAGGTTGATGGAGTGATACTCCCATCGGGCAAGATACGAAGACTGGAAATGCCGGTTGCCTCTAGTTTCTGGAATTGAGGATCAAGAAGAGCCCCAAATAAGGGATCTGATAAAGAAACCACTTTTGCATTCTGCAGCAGCCAGGTGATTCCCGAAAAAACGGTCTGAATGGATGGTGCAGCCATGCTGACCATCCGTGTCGGGCGAAGAATATTCATGCGTAGAAACGCATGATGTTCATTAGCCAGGTTCAGTATCGCATACAGGTTTTCAGGCGTGAGTGTATCAGCAAATCCAACCATCACAATCGTGGGAGTGATGCCATTTTCTTCACATAAGTCCAGAGTATGCAGCGCCCAGGCGTACGCTTGCGGATGACCTCGCATCTGATTGTGACGGCCAGCGTCTGCAAAATCAATAGAGACGTCAATTTCATCAATATTTTCTGCCCAATCATGACTTTGCCCGGAGGATCTTCTTGCCGTGGCCAGTGTGCCATTGGTGGTCAATGCCTGCCGTATCCTGGGAAAATGAGTTCGAATGTAAGCGATCAACTGAAACCAGGCTGGAGATAGTGTAGATTCACCCGTCCCATAATTGATGCATTCAATATCTGCAGCATTTTTCTCAATAAATTGCTTTGCAATGGATAACGGTACTTCAGAAGCTTGTTGGCGGGCAAAACGGCTGTAACAGAACGGACAGGCCATATTACAAGCTGCTGTAAATCCCCACCCAATTTTCCAAATTATATTATTCGTATTTTCATGCATGATAGTTTATAGAAGGATAATTTCGAAAGATACATGGAAAAACCGTATGCACATTATAGCAAAGGACTTATGTTGTTGTTTATCGAAATTCGAAGGTTTCGATCAGATCACTCGCAGACCGGACAGCTATACCGGAAAAGTGTCGCATTGGCAAAAGTATCCATTTCTTCCAGGTGATTGGCAAAAATTTCCTTGTATGGATCGCTTTCCGTGATCATATAGGCATTCCCAAACACATAATTCAATCCCATCTGGTCAAGGAAGAAGGTAGCTGTGCCATTCTTCATGCTTTCAAAGTACTCAACACTGTTCATCAATCCATCCAGATTGACGATTGTTCGATCATGGATGAAGTAAGCGATATTCCCGCCACCTGTAGAACCTATGATCGCTCCCGATTCAGTAGCCTGTTCCAATAATTGAATGCTTCCCAGGTAGGCTGTTTCATTTTCTGGCAGAACAGTAGGTGGCACAAGTTTGATCACCATTTTTCCATATTGGAACAGCCATACCACTGCAAAAGCTGACATGACCAGGACAGGAACCACAGCTGGTATCTTCCACTTCAGCCATTGCTGGTACAGCAATTCTGTGAATATCGCTGCCAGCCAGATGATCACCAGCATCTGGCTTACCCAGTACCAATCACGGGTGTTGACATAACCGGTGCCATGATAATTAAACAGTTGCAATAGCGAACCCGCTGCCAGGGGCAGCCAGACCAGTTTATGCAGGCTGCTGCGAATTGCTTTAAGGTTGAAGATCGCTAACAGGGCAAACAGTATGACAAAAACAAGAAGAAATATGCCAACGGTAAGTGGCACAGCATCTTTTCCGATCCAATGCCAGCGTCGTAATTGTTCAGCCAGATCATTCCACCCGGCTATTCCCAATGCCCAGGGGCCACGTTTCAACCTGGCGTCATATCCAAAGAACTCGATCAGGCTGTTGATCGGCTTTCCATAGACAGTATAAATCGTACTCCACCAGTGCTTGATCTGCCCGCTGACAGGTGTGAATGTGCCAAAAGTAAGCTTATTCCAACCCATGTAAATCAATAGCGCTGTTCCAACTGGAAGGAAATACGCACTTCCACGCTGCCACCAGGCCTGTACCTGCTGTTGTACCTGTTGAAGGATGGATTTTGGTTGGTCTTCATCTTGCTGTACGGTTGGAACAGCATGATATACCAGCGTGAGAAGCAAAGTTCCTGCGATCGTGATTACCCAATCAATCAAGATCACTGTGCGGGGGAAACGGTCAAATGCGCCCAGGCGGTATAAGAGCAACATCGCGGCGCCAGAAATACCACAGGCAATACTGAATACGAGGACTGTACGGATCAGGTCTTTCCAAATGGGCTTCTTACGAGGAAGAGCGAATTGTCCGAAGATTGCTCCAAGTACCATTTTCAATACTACCGACAACACCAGCATAATGTATATGGATGGTATGTATTGAATGTACGACTCACGAAAGCCGATACGCAGGAAAAAGCTGACGGGTACACTGGCAAAAGCTAATAGTAAGAAAAGAATGACCGGATAGCGTTGCTCATTCTTCTGGTAGATCAGCCATAAACCTGCCACACCCACCAAAAAGATATTATCCAGCCGGCTGAGCATCACCAATACAGCAGCTGCACCCAACCAGAAAAGACGGAGCCAGGCTTGCTTGCCTGTTTCGTTCTTTTGGATGGATAACTGATAATTCACCAGCAAAGCCATGAAAAGGATGATCGAAAAGGCATTGATCCCCGCTTCCATCCCGTTATGGGATATGACTGGCTGTACCAGGGGAGAGATTGCCCAAAAGAAGCTGATCAATGCCGCAACCGGCTGCGAAAGGACTTTGCGGAATGTGGTAAACAGCAATACTGCACTGGCAGCATTGAGCAATCCGGCAATGATCGCCAGGATACGCAGGGGAAGGATCAAATCAAAGCGAGCTATGGCAAAAACAGGGATACATACCAGCATCCAGAGAGGGTGAAAACCGCTGGCAGTATTGATACCATCGAAAGTAAAGCCATGACCTTCAGTGACATTCTGGGCGACTTTGAAGTAGTAATAAGCGTCATCTATGGTGAACCAGTTCACCAGGTTGTTTGCTGGAGCAATGGATACATATCCATGGATGAGTAAAATCAGTAAAATGAGAACTACAGTGAAAATTCGCGCAAAGCGGTTGCCCATATGGGTGTATTTTACCAGTGAAGCTCTTTAACCGTGTATTAATGCGAGAGAAGAAAGGAGAATTCATGAGGAAAATCGTATATACTCTAAAAATGCCTGATTTAGCATGGTTCTTGCATTCTTTAAGCGAATTGATGTAGTTGACCTGCATTCGGTCTGTACTATAATTAAGACTGCATTTATTCTCGTGGTATACACCCATATGGAAAAGACAAATTCGCTGCTGCAGGCAGCTACAAATAAGGAGGAATTCTCGTGGACATTTTCAACCTGCTGCGCATAATCAGTTTCCAGGAACCAGAACCATCCATTGAACCAACCGTTATTATGCAGCCTACGGTAGCTGTGACACAGGCTACCAGCGGGATTATTTTTAAGATTCATGAAATGACCAAAATTCCGATGGTGTACATCGTTCTAGGCTTGATCGCGATCGCACTTGCCGCATTACTGGTGCTACTTATCCTTATCTTTTCTCTTTCACGAAAATCTAAAAAGAAAAAGGTAAAACCAATGACAATGGCGAGACCCCCCGTTACAAAACCTGCTTCAGCGAATAGAAAGTTGCCTGCAGAACAAGAGCCGGATACCACGCCACCACAGGAAAATGTTGGTTTTGGACTACAGATCATTCTGCCTGATGGAAAAGTCGTGCCGTTATCTGCACTGCCTGCCACCATTGGACGTGGCAGCGGAAATACAGTTGTACTCAACTCTGAAGCTGTTTCAACCATTCATGCCAGCATTTATTATGATTCAACATTACAGGCTGTTTGTATCGAAGATCAAAATTCTTTGAATGGTACACGAGTGAATGGTAAACCCACCCGAAAGAACATTCTGAACAGCGATGACAAGATCAGTATCGGCGACATAACTCTGACGTTTAAAGATACCGGGTACATCCCGTCATAAGGCTGCACCTTCAACAGGAGTATGACATGAGCGAATGCCCAAAATGCAAACATATGAATAACGAAGGTGCAAAATTTTGCACCAAATGCGGAACAAAATTAGAAGAACCTCAAGCCAGACCAACAAAAAGACTGGATACCATCCCTGCTGCAACCATTCCACTACCTGAAGTTACAGTGGATCCATCTCGTCATGGAACACGCCCTCTTCCTCCTTTGCCAGTTCTTGAACCCAGACCAGATGGTGCGATCTTTGGTGATCGCTTTGTGAGTACTCGTTTACTTTTTAGCGATAATCAGGCTCAATTTTGTTACCAGGTAAGAGAAATTGGTTTGGATCAGAAATATCTGATCCGCCAGTGCCCCAGTTGTGGTGCAGTGCATTCCAAGTGGGAAGAAGGATTTGAACCTGATCAATTTTGCAGCTCATGCGGCACGCAAATGGAAGCAACTGTGGTTGACCTGCAGCTTTTTGAAAGCACTCAACCTTCTTCTGCGAGCATCGCCCAAATAGCTGCAATGGGTCTGGTACATGCCAACATTCGGGCACCTCTGGCAGCTTTCAATGAGAACATCGGGGGTGTGACTCGATATTGTGTTGTCACTCCGCCAGTGGAAGCCATTCCACAACCGATGGAGCAAAACCAGGCGCTACGCTGGGTGATCGGATTGGCACGCGCTATTGATTACCTGTATCGCAACCATGTAACTTTTAATGGTCAGATTGATCCGGCTTTCATTGGCTTCAGTGGTAACCGGTTGGTCTGGTCCAATTTCCAGAACTCTTTCATCCTCGATAACGATTCGCTGGAGCAGGGAAGATTGAACGATTTGAAAGGGTTGGTTTTCCTCCTCTATCAATGGCTGACCGGGAAAACCGCCATCGAAGCAGACCCGAATCTCCCAGATCCTATCAATGCCATGGTAAAGCAGGCATTCGGACCGCAGGGCTTTCGTACAGGTAAAGAATTGGCGAACACGCTGGAAGCAATTGTCAATGATGTATTGACTGCCATCCCGATTGATCTGCATGTTGGAAAACTCACAAATGTTGGGATGGTACGTAATCTGAATGAAGACTCCATGTTTTCTGTTGCTATGCTGCGCACCGTACAATCCCGCCCACAATCCCTGGGTGTGTTTGTTGTAGCTGATGGAATGGGTGGGCATTCAGCGGGTGAAGTAGCCAGCGGCGCCATTGTCAATTACTTTTCACAACGAGCCCCTGCTGACCTGGCTTCTACCAAAGCTCTTACTGGGGGGATGGATTGGAGCGAATGGTTGAAAGACGCAGTGAATGGCGCCAATAAAGCGGTTTATGACATGCGTAAACAAGCCGGCACGGATATGGGCTCTACCCTTGTGATGGCAGTAATGGATGGATTGAAAGTATTTTTTGCCCATGTGGGTGATAGCCGGGGATACGTCCTTGACCGGCAAGGAATCCATCGCATCACACCAGATCACTCTCTTGTTGAACGATTGATCGCCACGGGGCAGATCCGCCGGGAAGAAGCCCGTGTGCACCCCCAGCGTAATGTCATTTATCGCACGATTGGCGATAAGAGCATGGTTGAAGTAGATGTGAATATGGTCACACTTGAGCCAGGAAATAAGATCCTGCTATGCTCTGATGGATTGTGGGAGATGGTGGAAGATGACTATATTTACAAGTGTGTGCAGGAAAGCGTCAGCCCAATGGCAGCCTGTGAAAAATTAATAGCAGCCGCAAATGCAGCAGGTGGCGATGATAATATCACCGTGATCATTGTTGAAGCGGCACAGGTTGGTTGAGCACAGGCATCTGTACTTTCACGAAAAGGACCTTCACAAATTGGAAGTTCAGCTTCAAATGAATAGTGCTTGCATTGTATGGGTCATAAGGTCATAATTAGATAAATTACACGCAGCACTATCTGGTATAACATTCTTCAAACTGGGAGAATAACCGTCATGAGTGGCGAAATAGCGATTACCGTCAGTACCAATCGGGCTCAATATGCCAGTTTGTCCACACCACAGCAGGCATACTTGCTGATCGAAGCGATGCCAACTGAATTGGCGCCTGCTGCGCAGGCTGCCATTAATTTCTGTTTAGTGTTGGACCGTTCTGGCTCAATGGCGGGGGAAAAACTGGCAAACTTGAAAACAGCAGCCAGCCTTATCGTAGATCGGTTAAGCCCAAATGACTGTTTATCCATTGTGACCTTTGATGAACGAGCTGATATTATCGTTCCCTGCCAGCTGGTGGCTGATCAGCAGGATATCAAGCGCAGAATAGCCGGAATTCAAGAACGCGGTGGCACTCGCATGTCAGTTGGCATGCAGGCAGGGCTGAATGAATTGCAGAAAGGTGCATCGGCTGATCGTATCAACCGCATGCTGTTGTTAACAGATGGCCAGACCTGGGAAGATCAACCCCAATGCCAGGCATTAGCAGAACAGGCCAGGCAATATGGATTTCCCCTGCATGTGATGGGCATGGGGGTGGGTGATGAAAACAACTGGGATCCGGCTTTCCTGGAAAAACTTGCCCAACAATCGGGAGGTGAATGGTATGTTATTGATGCTCCCGACAAAGCAACAGCCATTTTCGAAAAAACTCTCACGTCAATGCAAGGAATAGCCGTTACCAATGCACAATTAACCCTGCGACTTGCCAGTAATGTTCTGGTGAAAAAAGCCTGGCGGGTGGTTCCTCTCATCAGCCCGCTTGATCACCGTTCCATTTCGGATACAGATGTGCAGGTTTTCTTTGGGGATATCGAACATGGAAAAGGGCAGAGTATGCTGTTGGAGGTGCTGCTGCCGGTACGCGCTGCAGGCGTTTATCGTATGTTCCAGGTTGATATTAGCTACGATGTGCCTGCCAACCATCTTACCGCGCAGAGAGTGAGCAGTGATGTAATTGTCACTGTCACCGATGACACTGCGGCAGCCAATCAATTAGATCCTCATGTGATGAATATTCTAGAGAGGGTGGTGGCGCATAAACTACAGACGCAGGCGCTGGATGAACTGGCAGCCGGACAGGTAGCGAATGCCACCCAACGGTTGAAAGCTACCGCTACCCGCTTGATCGAGCTTGGTCAAGATGAGATGGCGCAAAATGTAATGACACAGGCCAATCAATTGGAACAACAAGGAAAAGTGGATACCGCAGCCACCCAACGGATGCGATATGAAACAAAACGGTTAACCGAGAATTTACCTGATGAAGTAACACCTCCCGCTGCCCCATAAGGGAAGTAGAAGAAGTAGTTCCTTCATCTCGAGAGAAGATTTATTCTGAGGAGGAAACACATGAGTGCAGTATGTCCATCTTGTGGGCAGCCTACAACCCCCGGTGCGGTTTTTTGTGATAATTGTGGGCAAAAATTAACCAATGGGATGCAAGCTCCCATACTGGCATCTCAAGCAGGACTGGCACCATGCCCTGCCTGCGGTTTTGGGAATGCAGCAGGTGCAGTATTTTGTGAGAATTGCGGATCATCTCTTACTGCTGCGCCTGTTCAACAGAATTATGTTCCACCACAACCAGCATATCCCCCACCACCACCGGCATATGTACCGCCAACACCGCAGCCTGCTTATGTTCCTCCTGAACAGGCTTATCCACCGCAACCAGTTCAACAGCCACAGTGGCAGGCCCCCGTCAGTTACACCGTCACTGGCTCTTTTCAGGTGGTAACTACAGGAGCCAGTATTCCCATTCCCCCAGGAAAGACTGAAATCTTGATTGGGCGAGAAGATCCTGTAAGCGGGAATTTCCCGGATGTAGACCTTGATCCACATGATGGCTTGAACCAGGGTGTCAGCCGCCAGCATTGCAAACTATCCATGCAAGGTAGCCAATTGGTGGTAGAAGATTTAAATGCAGTCAATAAGACCCATCTGCGTGGGCAGCAGTTGGTCCCCGGACAAAAGATACCTTTGAATGCCGGAGATGAGCTGGTATTGGGCAGGTTAAGGCTGGTTTATTACAGCTAGTCTTTCTGCAAGTGTCAATCGCTTTGACGGGATCGGGTGATTCGCAATTTGCCTTATCCCGTCGCCGCTTTATTAAGGATTTATCGTGGAGAGTGAATTATGCCAGTGATTTGTTCATGTTGCCACCAAACTGTAGATGATAACGCTGTTTTTTGTGATATCTGCGGAGCACCACTTAAAGAACAAGAGCAGGCTGCTCCCAGCCCGGTTAACCCCACTCCACAACAGGCAGCAGCGCAACCTCCTGCAGGTGCGCAACCTGCAACCTGCCCAAATTGTGGTGCACCGTATGTAGCTGGCGAGATATTCTGCAATAGCTGCGGTGTGCAATTACCTCCTGTCGCTGTCGCAGCACCGGTACCACCGATTCCTGTACAGCAGGGTGAAGTACCACCTGTTCCTCCTGTACCCATTCCTCCTGTGTCACCTGCAATTCCACAGGCAGAACAACCCATTCCTACTCCCTCTCCTGAACAAGCCCTATCCATCCCGACCACTCCACAGGGGCCTTTTATTACTGGTTCACTTGTTGTGCAGGGAACCACAACGGTGGTACCTTTACCCCCTGGGAAAACAGAAATATTGATCGGTAGAGTTGACCCCATCAGCAGTATCTTCCCCGAAATTGATACCACCCTGTATGGTGGTATTGAACGAGGTGTCTCTCGAAAACATTGCCGAATGGTGATGGATGGCGATACGATATGCGTTGAAGATTTAGGCAGCGCCAACTTTACCTATATCAACCGTGTACGATTACAACCAGGTCAGCGGATGCCCATCAATCCCGGTGATGAAATCCGCCTGGGTGGCCTGGTATTCACTTACACACCATGAGTCAAGATATGGAATGCCCTCATTGTAAAGCTTCCATTCGTGCAGGGGCTCGATTTTGTCCATCTTGTGGGCAATCAATAGTACCTCCCGCGCCTGTACCTGCACCAGCCACTATTAAAGCCAGTTCTCAAGGCGCACAACCAGTGCAAAAACTGCCAGCCAATCAACCTCGTCTTATCATTCGTGAAGGACAGGTGGAGAGGACAGTTCTTTTATCACAGCAACCCCTTGCCATTGGCCGCGATCCGGCAGCTGACATTCAAATTGGTCTTGCCAGCCAGCAAAACCCTGTTGGTCTGCCAGATATTTCTCGACACCATGCCAGGATCTCTCCATCAAATGGTGGGTATGCCATCGAAGACCTCGGCAGCCGGAATGGGACATTCCTTCGAGGTCGCCAGATACCTTCCAATGTGGTTGTTCCATTGCAAAATGGTGATGTCATCCGTATCGGTGATATCTACGGTAACTCGGTTTCATTGACCTACCTTGAAACAAAGGATGTCTCACAGGCGATCACCACTGCCTTCAACATTGATATGGCAATGATATCCAGTATGCCGGTTGCCACCATCGGGCGCGATCCGCAGTCTGCCATTCCACTCAATGCTTCCATCGTTTCGTGGAAGCATGCCCAGTTTGTGCGAACTGCCAGCGGGCATGACATGGTGGATGTCGGCTCGACCAATGGTACATTCGTAAATGGGAAACGGATCAAAAGTGTCTCTCTCAAGGTGGGAGATGTAATTCAGATCGGACCCTTCAAAATGGTATATGGCCAGGCTGCCATTGTGGCTTCTGCTGGCAGCTTGCGTTTGGATGGCATCAGTCTGCGGCGTGAGGTGAAGACGAAAAAGGGTGCAAAAGTCATTCTGAACGATGTCTCTCTCACCATCCTGCCACGTGAATTTGTAGCTCTTGTGGGTGGCAGTGGTGCCGGCAAATCCACTCTGATGGATGCTCTGAATGGCTCGCGTCGTGCTTCACAGGGAAGGGTGTTGATCAACGGCGATGACCTGTACCGGCATTTTGATGCTTACCGGCGTGATATGGGGTATGTGCCTCAGGCAGATATTTTGCATACCAGCCTGACGGTACAAAATGCCTTGAAATACACTGCCATGCTCAGGCTCCCTCCCGATACCAGTCGCAAAGAGATCCAGCACCGTATTGATGATACGCTGGATATGGTTGATATGACTGAGCAAAAAGATGTGCAGATCAGCCAATTAAGTGGTGGTCAGCGGAAACGTGTAAGCATTGCATCAGAAATGCTTTCAGAACCGCGCTTATTATTCCTCGATGAACCTACCTCAGGATTGGATCCGGGATTGGATAAGAAGATGATGCGCACGCTGAACAACCTGGCAGATAGTGGTTGCACGGTGCTGGTAACCACGCATGCCACATCCAATATCCTTGATTCCTGTGACCAGGTTGTCTTTCTTTCTCACGGCGAACTCGTTTACTTCGGGCCTCCTCAAAAAGCGATCACCTATTTTCAAACGCCTGACTTTGCCACCATCTATGCCAAAGTAGATACCAAAAAGGAAGCTGATCAATTCGCTACAAGTTATAAGCACTCGACGGATTACAGACAATATATTGCTGACCGGCAGGTTGATATTCCCAAACCATCTGGTTCAGTAACCAATGCAAAGCATAAGAAACATGCCAGTCTTGCTACGAATTTCCGGCAGTTCTTTATCCTTACCCGGCGATATATTGACCTGATTTTCAACGACAAAATGAGTCTCTTCATCCTGTCAGCCGTGATGCCCATCATTGGCATCTTCTTGTTGATCATTGCCGGAACGAATGATCTGATTGGAAATACTGAACGCGAAATCTTCCACATCATCCAGGATGAAGGTTCCTATTCGATTGCACCTGATGCGCAGCGTTTGTTGTTCATGTTCGCGCTCTCTGCCATTTTATTGGGGCTTTTTGCAGCCGCATACGAGGTGGTAAAAGAACGTGTGGTGTACGAACGCGAAAGGATGATCAACCTCGGCATCATTCCTTACATCCTTTCCAAAGTGACTGTTTTGATGAGTTTTGGTGTGCTGCAATGTGTCGCCCTGCTGTTGGTGGTGGGATTTAAAGTGAGTTATCCCGATAATGGGGTGATGACTTCTGCCATTCTCGAAATCTACATCACCTTGCTGCTGGCAATGTTGGCAGCGATCGGGATGGGATTGTTGATTTCCACCATGGTGAGAAGCAGTAACACAGTCATCTATGTCATCCTTGTGGTGCTTTTCGTTCAGATCATCTTTTCTGGCGTGCTCTTCCCCCTGCCTGAGGTGGCTAAACCGATTTCCTATCTGACACCCACACGCTGGACAATGGAAGCCCTTGGATCAACGATAGATATGAACCACCTCAACAATATGGGTGGCATCTTGATTGAAGAATTTGATGAGCAAATTGAATCAAAGATGGATTTCAATATAAACTATGACCGCACCGCAGGACATCTATGGTCTACCTGGGGGGTGCTGGCTGGTTTTGGTCTTGTTTCCATCATTCTGGCTATGTTCTTTTTAAAAGCTCAGGATAAGAAGTGACCTGGGTTATTGGAATAGTTGATGAGGGAATGGCACTATGAAACTTTCAGCAGTCGCAAAATCCGATAAGGGCATGGTGCGCGATATGAATGAGGATCGCGCCTGGCAGCAGATATTCAATCCCTCTGAAGGAGAGCCTGTAGGGCTGTTCATTGTCTCTGATGGCATGGGTGGAACGATGGGTGGAGAAGTAGCCAGTAACTGGGCGGTGGAAACCATACGACGTGAACTGGCAGACCTGTTTGTCAACCCAGACCCACGCAATACTGTACGCTTGAGCGAGTCTGAAATACAAAATGCGGTGAATGGGATCATGCCTACTCGCCGTTTGCCTGCGAATGAATTGGAAGAACGGGTACGCAATGCAGTCATCCGTGCGAACCAGGTGGTGCGCGGATATGCGTACCATAAGCCAGAACAGGCAGCAGATGCAGGCGCTACTCTCACCCTTGTCATGATCAAAGGAAACACGGCTATCATCGCCAATGTAGGTGACAGCCGAACTTATCTTATCCGCAAGAATGAAATGCATCAGGTAACCAATGACCATTCGCTGGTGGCTTCCATGGTGGCAGCCGGGCAAATACGGCCGGAAGATGTGTACACCCATCCACAGCGTAATGTTATCTACCGGTCACTGGGACAAAAAGATGAAGTACCGGTTGATATTTTTCATGAAATGTTCCAGCCAGGTGATATATTCCTGCTTTGTTCCGATGGATTGTGGGAAATGGTGCGGGATGAGCAAATGCTGGAGATCGTCCATTCTACGCCTGTGTTGGAACAGGCTGCTGATCGTCTGCTGGATGCAGCAAATGCTGGAGGCGGTGAGGACAATATCAGTGTTGTCCTTTGCAGGATGAAATAATGCAGCCAATATGGATCACCAGTTCCAATCCTCAGGAGGTTTTCAACCGGCTGAACAGGCTTTTTCCTTTTCTCAGGATGAGAATCTGCGCCTGGAAAGATCTCTGCGATAATACCAGTACGATCTATGATGAAAACCTGGTGATCGCATCTCCCGATCCCGGTACTCCATCCGAAAATATCACGCAAATTACTGAATCCTTCCAGGCATTCTTTGAAAAACGTGGCTGCCTCATAGGATTGGCAGACTCTTTTGAACTGTTTACGAGTAGTTTTCCTGACATGCTTCACGAAAGCAGACCAGTTGAAAGTGAAAGTATTTCTCTGATCGTTGTGGATTCTCTGCTTGCAACCCACATCGGAACAGAGCAAGTGAAAGGCATTCCGGGGCAAACGATCTACTTTCAATCAAGACATAAAGAACTGGATCCGCTCCTTTGCCTTCCCGGACAGGAAGATCTGTTGGCAGCATTTACTTTTTCGTGCAAAAGTGGGTTTGTCATTTTCTGGGGCTTGCCTTTGGAGTTGGAGGCAGAAGAACAGAAGGATGCTTTATTCACCTTTCTGATCACCAGGAGCCTGACCCATTCTCTGCAGGAAAAAGCGCGGGAAAGACAGCACCTGGAACGCGCTGAAGTTGTGATCCAACATGCATTCATGATGACTCAGAATACAGGCATTGATCCGGTGGTTTTCTCTCTCCAAACAGATAAGAATGCCATGGTGATACTAAATTGGGAAGGGCATGCACGCCTTCATCTTCATATTGAGGATGAACACAATCATATGGGCTTGGATCATTCGAGCGATAGATCACCCATGGTGTGGGGTGCGCCATTAACCGGAGGGGAATGGCATTGCCAGGTCTCTCTCATCTCTACAGATGATGCGGTGGTGCCTGT
>JBDKSY010000077.1:0-3885 GCA_039680395.1 Anaerolineaceae bacterium
CGTGCCCGACCAATGGCTGGATGAGGTACATCTCCATCTCCACCAATTTCATTGGAGGTATCAACAATGATCACACGCTTATTTTCTGCCAGGATACGCGCAGCTTCGCGTAACATGGTGGTTTTGCCGATGCCAGGTTTCCCCAATAAAAGCAGGCTTTTCCCAGATTCCACCAGGTCTTGAATAATGTCGAGAGTGCCATAAACCGCACGGCCTACACGGCAGGTAAGACCCACAATATGGGCATGCCGGTTACGGATGGCAGAAATTCGGTGCAGGGTGCGCTCTAATCCTGCCCGGTTATCGGCATCAAAATCACCGATCTTATCCACCACTGCATCAATGTCTGTGCGAGTGGTTTCTTTTTCGGTCAATTTCACTTCACTATCAACAAAACGGGCAAGTGGAACCCGCCCTAAATCCAAAACGATCTCGACCAGGTTGTCAGAATTGTTGACTTCCTGTACCGCTTTGGAAATATGGGGGGGCAATACATCCAGTAATGCCTGTAGATCATCGGTTATTCGTCGCTGTGTCATTCTGTCAGTCTCTTTTTCTTTATTCTACCTGTAAATTCACAAGGCTGGTTACTCAAATCTCCTTGCCATTTTTCTCTCCAGGTGCAGCATATCCAACCATAGGCGTGGTCGGTTCGATCCACTGGTCATTTATTACCGTCCGTGCAGCAGAGACTGGTACTTTTTGTACAACCGCCAGCCGTTCTGCCATCAACGCCTGTCGAGGAAGGGCTTTCCAGTCCAGAGATTCCAATGCAGGTTCAAGCCATGTCTGATATGAACGGATGGCAAAGTATACGGGTAACCGGGTTTCTCGCTGGATCTGCATAGCCAAAATCTTTAATTCGTTCTGGACGTCCTGTACTTCTGGATGAAGAAGTGGGATTACATACACCCCTTCCAATCCAGTATTGATCGAAGCCCAGGCAACCGCCTCCCCTTTGATACGTAACACCTTCCCTGAAGGAATATGATCTGGAAATGGCTCAATGGATTGTACCAGCGGGGGTATCAGGCTTTGATAGAGGTTCTTAACCGTAAGAAAATCACCACTACCAGAGGATTGCCATGAACTTTGAGCGAGAGGCTCTTCTGATGAAGGTTTTACAGCTTTCCAAACCGTTTGATAACCATAAGTAGAAAAACCATTTTGGCGCAAACGTTCGAAAAGTAGCCCTGTTTCAGGTGCTTCTCCTAAAAGGCAAAAAGCACCCCATTCACATGCCAGAGCTGATATTCCCTGAAGAAAGATAGGGAAAGCCCTGGTCTCCAGTGTGTCTTCGGGTAAAAAGAACGATAGCCTGGCAAAACGGTCGCCCTGGTTATAACTGATTTGGCCGATCAGATCTGGACCATCATCGTTATCCACTACCCCTGTGAAACTCCCCCGGTTGGGGTGTAGTTGCACAAGTACACCGGAAGGGCTTAAGGGCTTGCCATGCGTAAGCACCATGGCACTATCCAACGAAACAACATCTTTTCGATGGCGATAAACTGCCAGAAGGTCGTACCAGGCTAATGGTCTAATGTTGATTTTGCCATCTCCACAAAGTACCGGTGAAAACGGTCATCGTCGGTCAGTTCTGGATGGAACGATGTTGCCAGGAGATGCCCCTGCTGCGCCGCTACAATGCGTCCGTCTGGTAATTTGGAGATTGAAATCGCAGATCCACTGACCGATTCGATCAAAGGGGCTCGTATGAAAACCGCATGGTATGGCTTGTTGGAAGGATCAACTTTCATCAGAACAGGGATATCCAGATCTGCTTCAAAGCTATCCACCTGCCTGCCAAACGCATTACGCGCCACCGTGATATCCATCAACCCAAGAAGAGGTTGTGTGCGTTTAATATCACGCGAAAGGAAAATCGCACCTGCGCATGTACCCCAGATGGCATGTTTCTGCCCAAAATCGCGCAGAGGTTCCATCAGATGATATGCAACTGCCAGTTTACCGATCGTGGTTGATTCCCCTCCCGGAATGATCAGACCCGCCAGACCAGCAAGTTCTTCTGCCAGTCTGATCTGTCTGACTTTGATGCCGAGTTTCTCAAGCACTGACTGGTGTTCAATGAAATCACCCTGCAGAGCCAGTACCCCAATTTCCATAACCTGTTATTACCAACCTCTGCCCGCGATTTTTTCTACTTCTGGCATTACTGCTACTGAACGACCAACCATGGGTTCACCCAGATTTCGGCTTACTTCTGCCAGGATCTTTGGATCATTATAATGAGTTGTGGCTTTCACAATGGCAGCTGCCCGCTTCGCAGGGTCACCGGATTTAAAGATGCCAGAACCAACGAATACGCCATCCACACCAAGCTGCATCATTAGAGCTGCATCGGCGGGGGTGGCAATTCCACCCGCGGCAAAGTTGACCACAGGCATGCGGCCTAATGTACGAGTTTCTAATACCAGTTCGTAAGGTGCGCCAATTTCTTTGGCGAATGCCATCACTTCTTCTTCAGGCAGGTTCTGTAACCGCCGGATTTCGCCCAAAACGGTGCGAGCATGTCGAACTGCCTCTACCACATCCCCGGTTCCAGCTTCGCCTTTGGTGCGCATCATAGCAGCGCCTTCACCAATCCGGCGCAGAGCTTCACCTAGATTGCGGCAGCCGCAAACAAAGGGTACTTTGAACGCGTGTTTATAAATATGATGCTCTTCATCCGCTGGGGTTAATACTTCTGATTCATCAATATAGTCAACCCCGATTGATTCAAGGATCTGTGCTTCAACAAAATGTCCAATACGGGCTTTTGCCATTACGGGGATGGTTACTACATCCATGATCTTAAGAATGATCTCCGGGTCGGTCATGCGTGCCACACCACCAGTGGCTCGAATATCTGCAGGAACTCTTTCGAGAGCCATAACGGCTACAGCGCCAGCATCCTCTGCAATTTTTGCCTGTTCCGGAGTAACCACATCCATGATCACCCCACCTTTAAGCATCTGTGCCAAACCCTTCTTAACGGCGAAGGTAGCCACTTCCTTCTCCATAAAACCTCCTCAAAAATCTTTATTACGCTTTGATTCTACCACGCGATGAACTGGTATCAATAAAAAAACCAGCAGAAAGTCACACTGCTGGTTTACAGTTCTGTATAAAAATGGATGGTCTTTACCGTTTCATTCTGAAGAAGTAGAAACCAACCCCACCACCTGCCAATATCAAGATGGCTCCAAGAATAAGCATGATCGGTGACTTGTTGCCCTCTTGAGATGGCTCAATTGCTGAAGAACTACCTTGTGCGCCAAAGTTCATTAGAGATTGGTCTCCGGCTCGTACCACCAGCGGGTAATTCATGGCAGTGGTTGCATTATATCCTTCAGGTGGAGCCACGCTGACGTTATATTCGCCTTCTGGTACTTCGGCAAAGCACAATGGGTCTTCACCACCCAGGGTGTTTCCGGTCAGGTTTACTTTCCCTTCACGGTCGGTGATGCTCACGGCACCACCAGCGATCTGGGCTTCACCACCTTCAGGTGTGCCATTTCCGTTGATATCATCAAAAAGATAAACGCACACTTCTCCGTTTCCATTGAACGGTGTGGCGGTAGGCAGGATGGGTGTGGGTGTTGGAGATGGTCCAGGAGTAAGGGTAGGAGTCTCGTAATATGCCAGAACGAGCTGCTGACCTTCACGTAAGGTGCAGGCTTCATCCAGGTTATTGAGTTGCACGATCTGATTGACTTTCACACCTGTCAGCAGCTCGATCACCAGGCATGAATCATCCTTCTGGACGGTATATAAAATCCTACCAGTCTCATCAGGAGTGTTGGTCACATAATAAACCTGCTGTTGAGAGCCTGCCTGAGCCGGGATGGTCAACGCAAAAGCAAAGCCCAGGATGAGCAAGGG
>JBDKSY010000078.1:0-5273 GCA_039680395.1 Anaerolineaceae bacterium
TGTCAGGCGGTCATGGTTCAATGTTGCTTTATTCGATGCTCTACCTTACTGGTTACAACATTACTCTCGATGATCTAAAGCAATTCCGTCAATGGGGCAGCATCACACCTGGTCACCCTGAAGCAGGATTGACTCCCGGTGTTGAGACGACCACCGGTCCACTTGGACAGGGCTTCGCCAATGGCGTTGGCATGGCCGTCGCAGAAGCAAACCTCGCTGCCACATATAACAAACCCGGCAATGACATAATTGATCATCACACCTACGCCATTGTTACAGATGGAGATTTGATGGAAGGCGTAGCTTCCGAAGCTGCCTCTTTAGCTGGCCATCTAAAGTTGGGAAAATTGATCTATCTGTACGACGACAATAAAATAACCATTGACGGCTCTACCGACCTCGCATTCACCGAGGACCGTGAAAAAAGATTTCAGGCGTATGGCTGGCATACTATTCGCGTCAGTGATGGAAATGATGTTGATGAAATTGACAGAGCCATTCAACAAGCGAAAAAAGATCCACACCCTAGTCTTATCCTGTGTAAAACCATCATTGGCTTTGGCCTTCCTACCAGGCAGGGTACTTCCAGAGCGCATGGCGAGCCACCAGGAATGGAAGAATTGAATGCAGCGAAAACCAATGCTGATTGGCCACTAGAACCCATGTTTTTTGTTCCTGATGAAGTATTACAATATTTCCGCTCAATTGGTGAAAAAGGTACTGCACTTCACAACGATTGGGATAAAAGACTTTCAAAATATCAAAAAGAATTCCCTGATGCCGCATCAGAGCTTTTACGCCGTTTTACCGGGAAACTCCCCGATGGCTTTGATACCATGTTCCCTTCCTTCCCTGCGGATGCAAAAGGGATGGCAAGCCGGAGCGCTTCACATAAAGTGATCAATGCCATTGCACCAAAGCTGCCTGAATTATTTGGTGGTTCAGCAGACCTTGCCCCTTCAAATAATACCTGGATGCAGGATATCCCAGCTTTCCAACCCGAAACCCCCGAAGGACGAAACTTCCATTTTGGTGTTCGGGAGCATGGTATGGGTTCGATCGTTAATGGAATTACCTGGCACGGCGGCTTCCGTCCGTATGGTGCTACTTTTCTCGTTTTTACAGACTATATGCGTCCAGCTATCAGGGTAGCAGCACTTTCTCATTTGCCCAGCATTTGGGTAATGACACACGATAGTATTGGTTTGGGTGAAGATGGACCTACCCACCAGCCCGTTGAACAGATTGCCTCATTACGGGCAATTCCTAACCTGACGGTGATTCGCCCCTGCGATGCAAACGAAGTTGCTGAAGCATGGAAGGCAGCTCTCCAGTGCACAGATGGACCTACCCTTCTGGCATTAAGCCGACAAAATTTGCCCACCATTGATCGTTCGAGACTGGCACCAGCAAGTGGCTTACATAAAGGTGCATATGTAATGTGTGATATGGGTGGTGGAAAAGCTCAGATTATCTTGATGGCAACTGGATCAGAAGTTGCCCTGGTATTGGAAGCAGCCTCAAGATTGACAGCAAAAGGCTTGAACGTGAGAGTCGTTTCATTCCCAAGTTGGGAATTATTTGAAAAACAGGATCAGGCATATCAGAACAGTGTATTTCCGCCGTCCATCGAAATGCGAATTTCAATTGAGGCAGGTGTCACGCAAGGTTGGAATAAATGGGTGGGCACTAAAGGAAAGATCATTGGATTGGACCGGTTCGGAGCCTCTGCTCCTGCATCAGTTCTATTTAAACAATTCGGCTTCACCGTGGATGCAATTGTGAAATCTGCTGAAGAACTGACCGGCATAATAGAAGACGAAATTATCTAGAGGTAATGATGAGAGTTGTTGTAGTAAGTGATCATGTCGCAATTGCGATTCGAGAAGTTGTTATAAAAACCTTAAAAGAACTGGGGCATGATGTCCTTGACCTCGGCACTTTCACGCCTGACACTGTTGATTTCCCAGATATGGCAGAAAAAGGCGGACGCGTTATTCAAGAGGGAAAAGCAGATCGCGGTGTTTTCCTGTGTGGTTCGGGTATTGGTGTCTGTATTTCAGCCAACAAAATGAAAGGCATTTACGCCAGCGTATGCCACGACACCTATTCTGCTCACCAGGGTGTAGAACATGACAATATGAATGTTCTCTGCCTTGGCGGAAGGATCATTGGACCTGAACTGGCTAAAGAAATTGTTACTTCCTTCATTAATGCACGCTACATGAACGAAGTTCCCCGTTATGTTCGAAGAGTAGAAAAAATTCACACTATTGAAAAATCAGGGTGATCCATGACATCAAGTAATATTCCTTCCAAATATATCCAATTTGGGCAGTCATTATGGTATGACAATATCCAGCGACGCCTTTTACAATCTGGCGAGCTGGAAACGATGATCAACCGCGGAAATATCCGGGGAGTTACTTCAAATCCGACTATTTTCCAAAATGCAATAGCAAAATCATCAGATTATGATGATGCCATTCAGACCATGTCCTGGGCTGGAGTAGATGCAGAAACGATCTTTTACCAGTTAGCAATCCAGGATATTCAGGCTGCAGCAGATTTGTTTACTCCGCTCTATATCAGCAGCAACAAAAAAGACGGATACGTAAGTCTTGAAGTAAGCCCATATCTCGCAAAAGATACCCAAAATACTATAGCGGAATCAAAGAGATTGTGGCAGGCAGTCAATCGCCCTAATCTTATGATCAAGATTCCCGCAACGCTGGAAGGAATCCCTGCAGTTAAAGAGGTCATTGCATCTGGAATTAACGTCAATGTCACCCTCATTTTCTCGATTGAACGATATCGCCAGGTATTAGAAGCCTTCATACAGGGGATTGAGAGTCGTGTAAAACAGAATCTTCCTGTTGATGGAATTGCTTCAGTAGCAAGCTTTTTTGTCTCAAGAGTAGACTCAAAGATTGATGGGTTGCTGAATGCAAAAATAAAAGCTGGCGAAAGTTCAAAAATTATTGAACCTTTACTTGGAAAAGCGGCTGTTGCGAATGCAGCAGTCGCTTATTCCGTTTTTGAAGATTTGATGAAACAACCCCGTGTAGAATCTCTGCTTCAAGCGGGTTGTCAAATGCAGCGTCCCCTGTGGGCGTCAACCAGCACAAAAAACCCTGATTACTCAGATTTGTTATACGTTGATACTCTTATTGCACCCCACACTGTAAATACCGTTCCTCCACAAACACTGGAAGCGATCCGAGTTCATGGAAACCCGTCTGCATCCAGCATTAAAGAAGCCCAACGAATTGCAAATGAAATTCTGACGAAACTTGAGGAAATTGGTATATCACTTGATAAAGTAACCAGTGAATTAGAAGAAGAAGGTGTAAGAAGTTTCGCAAATTCCTTCACTTCATTGTTGGAAACAATAAATGAAAGAAAATCTGGTTTCTTGAAAGAGTTGGGAGATCTTCATCCCTTCATTCTTGAACGATTGGATAAGTTTTCATCAGATTCCATTGTTTCACGCATGTTCGTTAAAGACCCAACGATTTGGACAACCAATGTGGCTGAACATGCTGAGATCAAGGATCGCCTGGGGTGGCTGGATTCACCCATGAAAAACGAAAAGCTGCTGGATGATATAGATGAATTTATCAAACAAACCAGGTCCAAAGGATATACTGATCTTGTCTTATTGGGCATGGGTGGTTCATCTATGGCTCCTGAAGTGTTTTCTCTGGTTGGAAATTCCCTCAATTTGCTTGACCCAGAGATGAAATTAACCGTTCTGGATACTACAGATCCCCGGCAGATCATTGATTCAGCCAGAAGGATCAATCCACTAAATGCCTTATACATAGTAGCAAGCAAGTCTGGTTCGACTATTGAAATAGATGCACTTCTCTCGTACTTCTGGCATCTTACCCAGAGCCTGGTGGGAGATGGCTGCGGTGATCATTTCATCGCGATCACCGATCCAGGTACCGTCCTTGAAAAATTGGCTATTGAAAGAAATTTTTCTCATATCTTTTATGGCGATCCTTCAGTTGGTGGACGCTATTCTGCACTCACCCCATTTGGTCTTGTGCCGGCAGCATTTTTAGGGTTTGATTTACAAAAGCTTCTTCATAATGCCAGGTCAATGTGGCTTTCTAGCTTACCAGAAACCCCAATTACTCAGAACAGAGGGTTGATATTAGGTGCCATTCTTGGAGAAGCTGCTTTGCATGGCAGGAATAAAGTCACCATTCTTGCTGATCCTGAATTTTCTTCACTTGGCGCATGGCTTGAACAGCTTGTGGCTGAAAGCTCAGGAAAAACTGGTATTGGCATCCTACCCGTTGATGGTGAACCAGTAATGCCACCAGCACATTATCATTCAGACCGGTTATTTATCTATTTCTGCCATTCAGGGTACTATCAAGAAACGGCTGAAAATTTGAAGAATGCAGGCCAACCTGTTTTGTCACTCTACTTACCTGATGGCTATGCGCTGGGCGCTGAAATGTACACCTGGGAGTATGCAACTGCCATCGCATGTTCTATCATTGGTGTGAATGCATTTAACCAGCCAGATGTTCAGGACAGTAAAACAAGGACTCAGGCAAAAATCAGAACTTATGTGGAGAATGGTTCTCTCCCTGAGAGTACTCCAGCCTGGCAAAATGAGGATTTCGCGCTTTATGCCGTGAATTTTGATTTACCTAAACTGGATTCGGTAGGGGAAAACATCAAAGCATTCTTACGAACTGCTTCTCCTCTGGATTACATTGCGATCAATGCGTATGTCCCACGTGATCTCTATTTTACAGAGATGCTCCAGGATTTTCGAAAACAGATCATGCAATTGACAGGCAGTACAACCACCCTTGGATTTGGTCCCCGGTTCTTGCACTCCACCGGACAAATACATAAAGGTGGACCCGATAATTGCCTCTTTTTCCAGATCACAATGGATTATTCATCTTATGACCTGATGATACCTGGTAAGCAATTCTCATTTGGAACATTACAGGCGGCACAGGCTCAAGGTGATCTTGAAGCTTTACAAAGTCGTAATAGAAAAGTACTGCGCCTTCACCTGAAGAATTGCCAGAATACGAAATTACCGCATATTCTTCCCAAATGAAATCAGGCTGCTTTGCACAAAAATATGCACGTTTATTATCAATGCCTGAAACCCACCTGCAGGTTTCGTTTTCCTGCAGATTATTCAGATAATTCCATTCAATGCCCAAAATGCGGCTCACCAACTGAGCCCATCTTTTCAGGTATTGAAGAAAAGGATGACTCTACATCCCAGCCAT
>JBDKSY010000079.1:0-38747 GCA_039680395.1 Anaerolineaceae bacterium
CCTGTATTGTGCATTACTGCTATTCCATGAATTCTGCCCTGAAGGAGAAATAACCCTTCCAAAAAATAAAACAGCCGTCATCATCGCAGCAATGCATATGAAACCAAATGAAAACACATTTCTCGATGTTTTCGGATGCCACCTTCTTTTCTTTACACCCCAGTGGATAAGAGAGGTTAATCCAACAGGGAACACACTCCAGAATAAGGGTTGTAGCGCAGCTCCAGAATGGAAAAATCCTCCCCGTGCCCCGGCGAAAGGAAAAACAATAGACATGACACCAAAAATTGCCAGCCACATAATAAATCCAAAAATGATTTGTGGTTCTTTCCTTTGCTTCCATGCTCCGATCAAAATAAATGGGAGCAAAAATATCTGCATCTGTACACCGAAAAATGTCTTTAGATTCTGTACAATGGCATTGAGTCTTACAGCAATAATTTCTTTCCATCCACTGGCCAACCATGTAGCAGAATTAAGACTATCAGCAGGATAAGAAAAGGTCTGATTATACGAAGTCAACCAGATCGTTAGCGAACCTCCTGGTGGTAATAATGTGCCCCATTCACTCAGGTTTCTTCCATACCACCAGAATGTCACTACGCCATATCCAACAAGCATAATGAGCAGATAGCCAAAATACTGAAATATCCTCTTTACCATTTTACTAGATAAAGCTCTATGGTAATCTCGCCAAAATCTCCAGATGAGGATGCCTGTTCCACCCATCAACCACAGTAATCCATCCGCTCGCGATAGGTGCATCAACCCTAGTAGAATTCCTGATAACAGATATCCTAAATCTCTTTTCAAGCCCGGCGTTTCAAATATATCTTCATTAAATATTATTAGAAGGAAACCACAACCTAGAACCATGAGAAACGGGAAACTATCTGTCAAAGTAATAAAAATCGAATAGTAACCAGAAAATATTGCCAGGATACCTGCAATCCACGCCACCGATGGATCTGCACCAGTTTTTATTGAAAGCCTGATAACCAGCAAAGGAAGAATTGATGCAGCTAAAATGGCAAAAAAGCGTGCTGCAAAAAATTTTTCACTACCGAATAGCAGCATCCCTGCAGCAGACATGATAGATGGCAGTGGCATCCAATATGAAAATGCAGGATGCGGAAGCCCTGCTGGATTGTCAAGATAATTCCATAAGAAAGGTTCTGTTAATTTCTCGTTATCTACAAGCTGAATGGCATTCGAAAGATAATATTCTGCATCCATATACCCTGGAACAGATTGAAAACAGGCAAAGACGAGCATCATTGCAAGTGAAAAACCTGTTATGAGCAATCCAGTAGATAAACGCATAGACTCAACCTAATCAATATGGCAAAGTACCAGAAATAAGTTCATTCATAGTGACGAAAGTGAATCCCCCGTCAATCAGGGCTTTCCCTTTTTACCTGAATCGTTTCTTTTCTTCTTGAGCAAGGTCGTACCAGGGTCTGACTGAATTCATTACCCAATTTCTGATCCAATACATCAGGATGAACAGTAAACTAGCTGCAGGGAAAAACAGAATCGCAGTTTGCTTTGCGTTTCCTTTTGTAGACAGGTAAATCAACCAGATTCCAAAGAGCAATATGATATAAAAGAAGCTATTTAGAGGTACACCTGCTTTCCGCCAACGTTCATCTATTACACAAAATATTACAGGCAATACTGGTAAAAGCATTATGAAACTATTCATTCCAATTGGCAATCCAATAAAAGCTGCACCTACCAAAGTGAAATAGATTAACCAGGTAAGTTTTCTCTCATCAGGTTTTCGTGCTCTTACCCACTCAATGATGATCATTGCAAGAATTACACCTGATAACGCCCAACCAATTTTCGTTCCTACACCTGGAAGTAGTGCAGCAAGTGCTGTTGCTGGATTGTAAATATTCAAAGAAGCCAGATTTTGCAGACCTGCATGCAAACTCTGGAGGATCCAATCAGGTTGGAGAAGAACAGCGCTTATCGTGAAAAAGACCAGACTGCTGATAAACCAAATTGCAAATTTATATTGCCTGATTGCGAGCGTCCAGATTAGAAGGATGATGATGAAAACGATCGCGTACTGTGGTTTGATGGTAGAAATGGCGAACGCAACACCAGCAAATTCCCATTCGCCTGCTTTTATCGCCCAGATCCCTAGAACAATGAAGAATGTTGTGATGATGATAACGTCGCCTGAAATGATTGAGTATGCAGAGTAAAACCAGAGAAAAGCAAAAAGAGTAAAAAACAATAATCCACCAGGACCTGGTTTCCAGTCACTTATCCGTATGGAAAAGAAAACAATTCCGATTAATGCAGCCTCAAGTAATGTCATCCAAATTGCGCACGCAAGATTGAAATCAGGGATGAGCGCAAATGGAGCAAATAAAATAATGGAATAGAGAGGGCTGGTAAAAATCAATGCCTTTTCGTTGTTTTTTGCCAGATGCCCATAAGCCATCATTTGTATTTGAGAACTTGTTTGTTCACTATACGGGCTTTGACCTTCTGTTAGAAAAAGTCGCGTTCCCATCCAATTGGTAATAAATTCATTTCCACCCTTCCATGAAACGGAAAAACGATAATTAGCCCAGGTTAACCCCCCAAGCAAACCCAGGATGACGATTATGCCAATAATAGAAATAATTGCTTTATTTTTCCTGTGCAAAATCAGCTCCTGATATATTCTTTATCTATCCATTATAATTCAAGCATAAATGCAAACAAAAATCGCACTCATTCAAATGCATATTGAACCCGGAGAAATGGAATCCAATTTTTCCAAAGGTATGGATATGCTTTCCCATGCGGTTGACAGGGGAAGTGAAATTATACTATTCCCCGAATTGTGGACTTCAGGTTATAAATTGCACGATCCCGAAAAACTTTTTCACACCAATCAAAAGTATCTGTTATCTTTGCAGCAAATAGCGCAGGAACGAAATATTTTTATTATTGGTTCATATCTTATTCAGGATCAGGGGAAGTTTTTTAACCAACTTATTCTAACTTCACCACAACCTGATGCCACAACTTTCTACGATAAGATTCATCTTTTCAGATTACTGAATGAAGATAAAACATTTTCGCCAGGAAACAAGATCAATTGGTTTACCTTTCCTTTTGGCAATGCAGGTCTGTCCATTTGCTACGATCTGCGCTTTCCGGAATTTTTCCGTGCTTTAGGGTTTCATAACACTTTACTGCATTTGCTTGTTGCAGAATGGCCTCTTAAAAGGATCAATCACTGGAATATTCTATTACAGGCTCGTTCGATCGAAAACCAGTCATTTTTTGCAGCAGTAAATAATGTTGGCAAATCAGGCAAAATTATTTTTGGCGGACAAAGCAAGATCACCAACCCATTTGGCGAAATAATTTGCTCTGGTTCTGAAACGGAAGAAGAAGTTTTGGTTGCCGACTGTGACTTTGATCAAGTTACTGAAGCACATAATGCTCTCCCTGCCCAGGAAGATCGCCGCATTGATTTATTCTTCCCCGGTCAAGGAACCAGTAATACACCCACTTCATCTTGCTGAACTATTTTCCAGCCTTTATCTTGAAGAGCTTGAACCAATGGCCGGTCTGCATATAACATTGCGGCACCAATGTTGTACTTTTGCATAAGATATTCCCAGTTCGTTTCAGTATAGATCAATGAGAACCAATCATTGAAAACCTCATCACCATACAGATCAGTTCGGGCATCAATCATCACTGGATATTCTCTCTCTTTCCAGGTAAGATACCCTCCCCAGTTGTACTCATTTAGTAGATTGCCGTCTGGTTTACTGGCTGTCAATGAATTGATTTGCTGTGTTGGGTAATATTCCACAATATGAAAATTTACAAATTTTGGATAACCATTGATATAGAATTTAACGAAAAATACAGTAAATAACAATCCAATGATGAAGAAATTAATTGCCCGTGTTACTGTTGGATTTAACGGTTTGGTTTTAACTTGTCTGCTTGCTTTCCAGGAATTACTGATCAAATAATACAGGTACTTCGAAATTATTGGGATTATTGCCACCGTGAATAAAGCAATATTTCTTCTGGCTGTCAATGCAAAAT
This sequence comes from Anaerolineaceae bacterium, assembly GCA_039680395.1. GTDB lineage: Bacteria > Chloroflexota > Anaerolineae > Anaerolineales > Anaerolineaceae > UBA4782. The sequence continues at coordinate 4,075 of JBDKSY010000079.1, forward strand.
ATGAAAATACGACCGTGACCGCCAAATCGCTCCAATCAAATTTTTTTCTCGCCAGAAACAAAACAACATAATTTGTGAGAAGTAGGATCAAGAACATCAGATGCAATGGTTCATGATAATCAGGAGGGAGCCATTCCTGAATATACTGTTGTACCCTGACCTGTACAGTTACGAATGAAATCCCGTAAATTGACAGCCCATTGGGATTCAATGCAATTGTACAGAATGACAGAACGGACCATCCTACAAGCGTAAAGAAATACTTCCAATTCCTTTCATTACGCTTCGTAAAAACAGTATTGAGAAATTTTCCACCGACATATCCCACCAGATAGATGATCCCAATCGTCGCTCCCGCATGCAGGTTAGACCAAAACATAAAAATGATGGGCAATGCCCAGGCTTTACGATAATCTCCTTTTACACAGCAGCAAAAATACCAGCTCGTGAATGCGAGAAGAAAAAGAGAAAAAAGTTGTGGCCTTGGAGTCAATACTTGTGAGATTAGAAATACTCCATAAATGATGATAATTGTCTTCAGTATGGGTGGTTCTTTCATCTGCAGCCACAAGAACAGAACCGTGATAGCAATCAAAAAAACAACATATCCTTCCAATCCCCAGAAATTTCCAAATTTATAAAGCAAATAAAGGATCACCTGTGCCAACCAGGAATGATTCACCCAACGTTCACCCAGCTTCGTAAAAGACATGGTATCAACCAGCGCAGGTTTCGCTGTTTCCACAGTGGTTTCGCCAGCTCTTAAGTGCCACCACATATCAGTATCCAGAGGAATTCTGGCCGCTATTAAAGCAACCAGCACCAACGTGATCATCAAGAAAAGTGACGCAATCTCTGTATTCTTTTGTGGTAGATCTTTTGTCATTTGATTAATCCTAAATCGAGGTCGTCTGGATAAACAAGTGTAGACAGGTGATAAAAGACTTGATAATCACCAATCTGTTTTTCCTGCCATGTGACACCTGCATTCCGAAACCCATCTCTTATCCGGGCATTCAGTTGAGGATGTTTGGTAGTGATATAAGCAATTCTGTTACTTTGATTCACTTTTTCTATATACGGTTGATACCGGTTATCGCGACTGGTATATCGAAGATCCTCATGATATGGCAACTCCGGGACAAATATCAACTCCTCATTCGATAAGAATGCCAGTGGATAAGAAACCCAGTAATTCGAGAAACCGGTCATTTCTCCTTCATTCTTCAAGAATTTGATCAATTCCTGGTCATAGGTATGGTTTATTTGTGTAACAGTATCAAACTGTGTAGTTATTCCTGGGGGATTCTTTTGCGCGCATTGGATCGTTCCCATCAGGTGAAAACCAGCAATGAATACAATTCCTAGTACAGCCATTGTTGGCTTATGGAACCCTTTGAAGAAAGTAATACTGGCAAAAATTACCAGCATTTGATATACAGGTAAGAAATATCGCCCAGAAGGATCGTTTCCAAAAGGCGTGAAAATGAACCCCAATAGAAGTACTATGCATACCGCCAGGGCAACCTTATTTAAAGGATCCATATTTCCAGAATTCTTTACCTTGAACCCTCGAAGAAAAATCAGTACCCAGACAGCCAAAACCACTGGGATCATGGGAATTGCCAGAAAGTTAACACCCCATGGTGGACGCAAACCAAGCAACGCAGAGATACCAAACAGAAGAAAATTGCGGATATGTTCCATAATAGTAATGAAATAACCACCACCATTTACAGAAATTGCTGAACCCAGGTTTTCACCCAACACAGACTGCCATCCAGTGTGAAGCACATAAATGATCCAGGGAAGAAGACCTGCACATAATCCAAATAGATAAACCAATAAATGAATGATGGATTGTCTTGAGACCCGAATTTTCTTGTTTTTTACCAATCCATCCCATAGGAAGAATCCAAAAATTGGGATGCTATATACCAGAGATAAACCATTGATCCAGAAACCAAACCCGCTGATTGCACCTATCCCAAAACCAAGAAATAATTTTTCTTTATCAGAAATTCGCTCATTTCGGTAACGGATTAATATGACCATGAGCAAGGTACCCAGGAGAAGTGTCTCTCCATATCCGCCCAAACTGACCGTTGTGTATAATGTGGTGTTAACGGGCGGGAAAGCCATGAGAATTCCGGAAATCAATGCTGGGATAGGAGAACCTGTGCACTTCTTTACCAGGTACATGGTCAGGGCGACTGTTGCCATATACAATATGATTTGGACAAGCCGGATCACCCAGACTTTTGTTCCGAATATGGCGAAACCTGCAGACACCAACCAGGCATCCAGGCTGCCCATGTAAGCCTGCCCATAGAAGAAAGTAGGACGCTCACCCTCTAAAATATGCTTTGCCATCAATCCAACAATTGCTTCATCCGAGTTGAAAGGGAGGGCGTTCTTGATCAACAAACAGGTTTTTAATCCTGCAGTAAGAATGAGAATGGCAACAAAAAGAAGATAGTACCAGTTTTGTCGTTTCATGCTAAAGTATTGTATTCGGATATCTGAATGCCAACAACTTTTCGTAAATCGTTCATTTCTTGCCTGCCCTATCTGGTAATTTGCATCATTACCCTATTTTACTTTGTATCTATTATGCAAGTACCATTCCACCCTGATGAAAGCACCCAGCTTTTCAACAGCTATGATGTTGATACATTTTTCACAGACCCATTATCAATGGCCTGGGAACCATCCATTCCCCTTACTGTGCAAATGCGTTATCGTATGCTGGATGCACCTCTTACTCGTTACTTCATTGGAATCGGAAGGATCATATCAGGGCAACCAGCGCAAACAGTGGATTGGAACTGGTCGGCTACCTGGTCAGAAAATGTAAATTCGGGTGCCTTACCAGAGCAACCACAACTCCTTACTGCGCGCCTTTCCGTTGCCTGGGTTTTTCCTCTCATGCTGTTCCTTTTCTGGCATATCCTGTCAAAGAATTATGGGAACCTTGCTGGTTGGATTGGAATCCTTTTCCTGGCGGGTAATTCCCTTATCTTATTACATACCAGACGTGCAATGGCAGAAAGCTTAACTGTCTTTTTTATTGTTTTATGCATGTGGTCAATATTCTTCTGTAAAAAACACCCCTGGTTACTGGCAATACCTGTTGCTTTCGTATTCAATGCAAAGCAATCCACTGCAATTTGGATCATCGTAGGAATTTTACCTGTCCTATTGAACTTTAAAAACTACATCCAGCACAAATTCTTGGTGTTGAAGCACATTCTACTATACGCATCTATCGTTGCTGGCGTGTTTTTCTTGATTAATCCTTTCACTTGGAAGCATCCCGTTCAATCTGTTCATGAAGCATTGTCATTGCGCCAGGAGTTGGTCGCTCAACAAGTAGAAGACATCACCAGGGTTTCTCCACAGGCGGCCTTGAACTCACCACTGCAACGGATCGTAGGAATAGTAGGGAATCTCTTTTTTACTGCACCCGCTCCACTTGACACTGCGAATTATCAGGTTGAGCTGGCGGAACAGGTAAATGAATATTTATCTGTCCCAGTCAATAGCTTTATGCGCAATTTTCCAGGAGGGTCAATCCTTCTCGTTTTTTCCCTTACCGGGATATATTGTGCTTTACGCGGGCTGATCAGGAATCAAAAACGAGAAGAAATCTTGTTGTTTATTGCAGGAGTCCTGCAATTCATTCTTCTCGTTTTGACGGTGCCTTTACCATTTCAAAGGTACGTTATACCGTTGATACCAGGAACAATTTTCTTTTTCGCGATTGGTGTCAGCAATTTAATTAATCTATTTTTCCAATTCTCACAATTACAAAAACTGCGTTAACTACAATGTCTTTCCATAAACTCGATGCCGCTTGTAGATTTGCGCGCCAAGGCTCTCCATATCTTTTCTAATCTGTACTGCAGTGTCAGCCATTTGAGTTTGTTCAGCATGTTTGAATGGAAATTCTTTGAATGTTTTTGCAATCTCAGAATACATCAAAGCATTCCCACCTCTACCTTGAAATTCAGGCAGTATTCCAACGCCATTCAACGAAACCCAATCTGTCTTCTTTACTTCGCGCATCAGATCGAGAACTGATATCGGATTCAAATGTCCTTTTCCACGTTGCATAGCTCGAGAAATATCAGGAAAAACAAACAGGAAGCCTATCACATCTTCTTTATGCATGATGATCTTCATCAGCCTGGGATCAGCCAGAAGCATTACATTATCAATGACAAATTTGAGCTCATTATCTGTCAACGGATAATATTCCCAGTTGCTTACAAAGCTGCTGTTATACGCGTGACCGATCTTTGTTCCCCAGGATATCAGATCCTTCTTATTTTTAAAGGTTTTTACATAAATATTTCCGCGCTCACCAATACGGTCTGCAATGGCTTTGGCTTTCTCTGGCAAAATATATTTATCGGGTTCAAGATAACAGGAAACAAAATCATTAGCTTTGGTAAATCCATAGTTTTCAAGATGCTGAACATAGTATGGATAGTTATAATTCATCATATTCATCATCTGCCGGTGCTCGTATCCTTCATACAAAATCCCATAACCATCAAGAGCACCAAATCCCTTTGGACCAATCAACTCAACAAGGCCACGTTTTTTTGCCCACTCACATGTTCGGTCCAATAATGCATTGGTCACTTCTTGATCGTTAATGGTATCGTAGAGGTAAAATTGTGCCTTCTTTGACTCATGATATTTATTGAAGGGTTTATTTTCCATTGCTGCAATGCGTCCAACAATTTTCCCATCTTGTTTTGCGACAAAGAATTCAGCATCAGAATGTTCATAATAAGGGTGTTTATTGGGATTCAACATTGCCCTAATATCGGCATAGAAAGGCGGAACCCACTGTGGGCAATCTTTGTAAAGATCATAGTGAAATTGTACGAACGCATTTACTTCTGACTTATTCTTAAGATCAACTTGTTCAATTTTGATCATGATGAACCTCTGAATTGGGATGGAAAGCTAATTGAGTATACATCAAAACTTTTCTTGTTAATTAACCCGAAACTAGAATTTAGGTGCTGTATTTCGTCCCAAATTGACCTTTTCAAATATTTTTATTATTGAAAAAACAGATAATTGCCATCCCATGGGCTGGCCAACAGGACACTCGATCCACTAAACCAGTATCGAATCTCCTTGTAATAATACTTTTAACTCGTCCTGTGCATTTGAACGCTGAACACCAAACGAAAGTACCCATTCATCGAGCAAATGCTCTTTTGCTTGATTCAAAACAAAAGAATCATCCAGGTTCAAATTATGGGAGTGTGATCTATCTGTCAGGTCGCGAATGACATGGCAAAGGTCCCCTAAAGTTTTTTTATGCATCCGCTCTCGAAGTTCATTTTTCCGTTCATATTGATGATCAGGCAAGTTCTCACCAGGAGTTCGTAATATATCAAATAGTGGCTCAAACTGATCGCTTTCAATTGGGGTGTGGATCGCACAAGTATCGGATTCTTCCACAGGCACCCAGTATTTAAAGAGCTCCACCTCGATTGCATAATACAGTCGGGCTTCACCGCCAATAGTCTTTTCTTCGATCGCAACTATGGTACCAATACCATATGTCCAATGAATGATGACATCTCCAATTTTATAACTCATTCGCTTATCTCCTTAACGGCTATGCAATCCCAATGACACATAAACCGGGTAAAAATTCCTTATTCCTCAGCTTCTAAAAAATATTCTTGAGGATTTTCTTGCATAGAATAGCGCAAGATTTTGAACAATCAGGAAGATCCTTAATCTCTAGTTCTTTATCGGGATTCTCTTTCCGACATGCACACGGAAGGATTTCTTAATTTTGCGTATAGTACATTTACCCAACAACTGCATTTGTTCTGTAGTATCACTTAATGCAGGTTCAAGTATTCATGCTTTTTTGATCAATACGCCTTCATAAGTCCAGAAAGCATGATACCGCAACACAAAATGCTCAAAATTAGTCTTTGCCGATAACACTATTTCACTAGCCAGAACCATATCGAAGATTATCTTCCCTGAATGACATGAATTATCTTTCAACCTGATATGGGTTGACACGGAATTGGAAATATTAAACTTATATTCCGCCGGGATGATTGTTATTCATTATACTACCTTACGCCTGATTTGACGGTCGCACAGCCATATCCCGAATGGTGAAGTATAGATATAATCAGATTACCGAAAGATGGAGTCTTTGGTGCTGCAAAAATATTCTAATTAGGAGGCTATCTTGGAGAAATTCATTATCGAAGGTGGAAATGCTCTCAATGGTGAAGTTACGCCTGCAGGAAATAAAAACGCAGCTTTGCCATTAATGGCTTCTTGTTTGTTGACATCGGAACCAGTCATTCTCCATAATGTGCCAGATATTATTGATGTAAAGAACATGCGTCTCCTGTTGGAGAGCCTCGGTGTGACTTTTACTCAATTGGCTCCACAATCCTGGAAGATTCAAGCTGAGCAGGTTCGACCAGCCGATCTTGATCCAGACCTCTGTCGGAAGATTCGTGCATCCATCCTCCTGGCAGGCCCAATGCTTGCCAGATCGGGTGAGTTGACCCTTCCCCCTCCTGGTGGTGATGTTATTGGGCGAAGACGGGTGGATACCCATATCCTGGCTTTACGTAGTCTTGGGGCAAAAATTAATAGCGAGCGTGTCTTTGATTTCCGAGCAAAGGGATTGATTGGTGCAGATGTTTTATTGGACGAAGCCAGTGTAACCGCAACCGAAAATGCCATTATGGCAGCCGTGACTGCAAAAGGCCATACTATCCTTCGAAATGCAGCTTCGGAACCGCATATTCAAGATTTGTGTCATATGATGAATACACTTGGTGCAAGGATTGAGAATATCGGTTCTAATACTCTGCATATCGAAGGCGTTCCATCGCTGCATGGTGGTGAATTCACCATTGGGCCTGATTATCTTGAAGTGATCAGCTTTGTCGGCGCAGCAGTATTAACAAATGGCAGCATTCGGATCCGGAATGCTGGTGTCGCCTATCTGGATATGATCCGCTTGATCCTTGGAAGGATGGGTATCCGATGGATTGTTGAAGGTGAAGACATCATCGTACCCACCGATCAGGAGCTGGTAATTCAACCTGATCTTGGTGGGGCAATTCCCGAGATCAGCGTCATGCCATGGCCTGCATTCCCCACAGACCTGATGTCAATTGCCATTGTCATCGCCACAAAATGTACAGGCACCATCCTCTTTCATGATTGGATGTACCCCAGTCGCATGTTCTTCACTGATAAATTAGTAGGTATGGGCGCTCATATTGTTTTATGCGACCCTCACCGATGCATAGTGCAAGGACCTTCTCAATTATATGGTGAAAAAATGGAAAGTCCTGACATTCGAGCTGGCATGTCCTTATTATTGGCTGCGTTATCCGCCAAAGGCATTTCAATCATTCGAAATATTGTGCAAATTGAACGAGGATATCAGAATATAGAGCAGAAGTTGCTCAACCTGGGTGCCAAGATCACACGCGAAAAAGATTAAAACAAACAGGTCTGTTGAATACTTTCCGAAAAATATTCAACAGACCTAAATTTCACGATTTCACTTGCCCAATTTAATTCTTGTTTTCAACAACTTCCAGGAATTCAGTAACCAACTCACGTAACGGACCTTCTGGTACAGCACCGGTTTGCCTATGAACGATCTTTCCGTTTGCAACAAATAACAGGGTTGGAATACCCTGCACTCCATACTTCTGTGCCCATTCAGGATTTTCATCCGTGTTCACTTTAGCGATCAGTAATTTACCACCATATTCAGTGGCAAGTTTTTCCAATGTGGGGGCTATCATCTTGCAAGGATTGCACCACGGTGCCCAAAAGTCAACAATCACCGGGACTGTTGATTGTAAAACCGCTTTTTCAAACGACTGGTCTGTTACATGAACTGGTTCTGTGATCATAATTACCCTTTCTTCCTGACACTATATTATTTTACCAATAAGGCAAATACTTATTCAAAGAATACATGGGCAGAAATTTCTACCCACGTATTCGCTTCTCCCAACATTACTTGGCTTTGATCGTTATCGTTTTTGGGCGTACTTCTTCTGCTTTTGGTAGTGTCAGTGTAAGTACTCCATTTTCGAATTCTGCCTTAGCTTCTTCTGCTACAACAGGTACAGGTAGATTGATGCTCCGTGTAAAATTACCCCAACGTCTTTCTCGGATATGGTAAGTTGCTTTTTTATCTTCTGTCTCTTTTAGCATCTCTCCTTGAATGGTCAAGACATCACCCGCTATTGAAATATTCATTTCTTCAGCTTTGATTCCTGGTAAAGATGCTTGAATGACAATCTCATCGGCTGTCTGGTACATATCCAAAGCTGGCGCAATTTGCCCCATTGGTGAAATACCACCTGGCTGCATGATCATTCCATCAAAGAGCGCATCCATTGCATCTCTCAGGCTGAGGAAATCACGAACTGGTTCCCATCTTGTTAAGTTTGTCATACAACACCTCCATATTCATAAATCTATTATGAATATAGCTCTGTTGTATTAGAAAAATGCAAAATTTTTATTAAAACTACATCAAAACCAATATTATACGGTCTTTTCCCCTCGTTTGTAATCCATAAAACGATACCCTACACCTCTTTCAGTTAGAATATATTTGGGATTTGCTGGATCTTTTTCCAACTTTTGCCGCAGGTAATTCACATAAAGACGAACATAATGCGGTTCATTTTGGTATTCGTATCCCCAAACTTTAGTTAGAAGTTGATCGTAGGTCATTACCCAGCCTGCGTTTTGAACCAGATGGTATAGCAAACGGTATTCGGTAGGACGCAGTTGAACAAGCTTTCCTTCAACCCATATTTCTCTCCTGCTAAAATCCAGCTTCAACCGGTCATCCACTTCGAAAACATCTTTCCCGCCCATTCCACTGGTTTCAGTGCGTCGAAGTACAGCACGAACACGACTTACAAGTTCCCTAGGACTGAAAGGTTTTGTTATATAATCATCCGCTCCCAATTCAAGACCCCGAATCCGATCTTCTTCTTCCCCTTTTGCTGTAAGCATGATAACGGGTACGGTATTTGCTTCACGTATCATTCGCAATACTTCAAAGCCATCAATATCTGGCATCATTACATCAAGTAAAACAAGGTCAGGCATCTCAGTACGAATTAATTCAATTGCTTGAAAGCCACGTGTTGCTTGAATGACCTGAAAACCGTCGTGTTCGAGATTCAAACGAATGAAACGGACCATGCGCTCTTCATCATCAACCACAAGGATCATTCTGTTTCGAAACTGCTCGTCACTCATCCTGCTACTCCCGAATAAATGTTATTACTTCTTCGTCTTCTTCGCCCGGCAATACTTCAATGAACATCACTCGATTCATCGGCCAGATCACCTGAGAAACCTCAGCATCAATATATCCCAGATCTTTTCCATCACGTCGTCGAGGATTGCGCACAGAAATATTCGAATCAGTAGGTGAAGGTAATTCTTCTACCTCGCCAATGATAGGGTCTTCATTCAAAATATGAATTATCAAAGATTGCATAAGTTATCCCGCTTTAATTTTGTATTATTTGAATTCGAAATTTGCCTAATGTTATGATATCGCCTATTGTAAGTGGATATTCAACGTGTGGGGTGATCAATTGTCCATTGATTCGCGTTCCATTAGAAGAAGAAAGGTCAACAACCACTATTCCACGATCATCATATCGTATTTCAGCATGTAATCGTGAAACTCCATAGGTATATGCTTGAAATGGAGACAGATCAATATCCGGGATCTGTGATTGATTATCTGTAATCCTGCCTAAAATTACCCTGCTGTTCAACTTCAATGGATAGAACTGCTCACTATCCATCACATGCAGGTGTATTGATTTATTCGCCATTAAAGGTCCTGTTCCTACAAAGTTCAGACGGCGATTTCGATAAATGGAGTTACGAATTTCTTCTTGAATTACCTGATCAGAAACAGCCGATGATAATCGGCCAGTTGAGATCAATTTGGCTGCACACTCACTGCAAAACAGTGCCCCAACATATTCACGATGGTTACAATTCGGACAAATGATCATACGGTTATTCCTTTCCCGTCGGTCAATAGAAATGCTCTTGTCCCATATTTGATCTTTTTGTCACCATCATTACTGAATTGTTTATTATGTTGAATATTTTGTGCTTCTCGCAAAACTATACGAGCCAGGTCTTTATTCCCTTGTGACATCAAATGCGATGCCAAATATTGAAGTCGTTTAAAAGCAGCGGTAATATTTCCCTTATCTACTTCGGCACGAGCTTTTTCCTGGATGCGATATAGGACTAATTGCGACATCGCCTGTACTATTTCAGGTGGCGGATAACTGACTTCAGGGTTATACCGAACAGGACAATCAAGTTGAACAAATAATCGTATTGGTGCTTCCCAATATGGTGATTCTAGGGTTATGAACCCATGAGCAAGCTTGATCATTTGTATTTCATTGGAGAGTGGAGGAACCAAGAATTCTAAAATGACGGATAAATTTTCCAAGAACGGGACATTCCCCAAACAGATACTTTTATTGGATTCTAATTGTGCACTATCGGGACGTATCCGAAATGAATAACTCAAATCGACACCTGGGTCACTGGATAGATCAAAATTTACCGAATGAGAAAAAAATAATCCCAAAGTGATCAATTTTTCATGCAAGAATTTTTCAAGGTCATTGCTGGAAGTAATAAATTCTGCATTGCTTCCAGTTAATGCCGATAACTGGTCAAGAAACTTATCATTCCATTCATAACCTAATCCAAATGCAGAAATGACTACTTTTTTCTCTATAGCTTGCACTGCCAGTTCAAAACAGCGTTCTTCGTCACCATAAGTCTGGCCATCGGTGAAAAGCAAGATGTGTTTCTGACAATTTTTTGCAATCTCTGATTCCAATTGTTCCATGCCGGCTTCCAGGCCATAAAATATTTCTGTGCCACCATTTGTAGTGATCATTGAAATCCGTTCATCATCAATAGTATATGAACTGGCTTTCATGGTAGGGATGATGACCTCTGCCCTATCACTAAAGGCAATCACAGAAAATACATCATTTACTCCTAGTTGTTGAATAAAACCGATAATGCTCGATTTTACCTGATCCATCCGCTCCCCCTGCATGGAAGTAGAACGATCTATTACAAGAGCAATTGCAAGTGGAGATGTATTTACCTGTTCAGGATCTATATTGCAGCTAATATTTAACTGAGTATAGACTAACTGAGGTTCATCTAAATGTGGCAAAATATTACGGCTGAACAATTTCTCCAATTTAATAGGTGCTTTAAAACGATCTGCAATGACCTCCTCATCATAAGCAGCCTTTTTATTAGAATCGTTTAGAACCTCAAATGCTGATTGAATCTCTAGAAATTCGTCAGCAGCATCTGGAGCAGGATTAATATCAGGATGAAACCGCAGAACTGCTTCTTTATATGCAGAGCGAATAATTTCTGCATCATCAGTCGGGGTTATTCCTAAAACAAAATATTTATTCCTTTTCATTTCCTACCCCTGAACTAAAATAAGCATTTTGCCATGACAACACTTATGTTATCAGGGCCACCTTTAGCATTTGCTAAATTTACCAGACTTCTACAGGCATCCTGCAGAAAATTTTCACTTTGCATCACATCAATGATCTCTGATTTTGATACTACACCCCATAAGCCGTCGCTGCAAATGATCAAGGTACCATCTTTTGGAAAATCTACTGTCATAATATCAGGTTTGAAGGCTTCGGGTTGCCCAATCGCGCGTAGCAAAATACTCCTTTGCGGATGAATGGTTGCTTCTTTTTCTGTGATCTGTCCCAATTCGACCAATCTACCGACCAGTGAATGGTCTTTTGTTAATGCGACTAACGAACCATCTGGTAAATAAATATAGGCTCGACTATCACCAGCATGTGCCAGAGTGATCTCCTGGTTATAAACCACTGCACCAGTAAATGTCGTTCCACCTCCTGGAGCGTCTGCCTGCACTAATTTATGCGCTTCCTCCAAAGCAATACCAATATACCCTTCTATATTCTGAGTGGTGAATTTTTTGGCGCCCAGCATTCCCGGAAAGAATAATTTCTTTAATATAACATCTACGAATTTTCTTGTGGCAGCAGCACTGGCGATTTCACCATATTGATGCCCACCCATTCCATCTGCAACGATAAAGATACCGAAGGGATCTTGCGTGTTTTCGCCTGAAATACACGCACTCATCGCAAAAAGCGTATCCTCATTGTGCTCGCGCTGCTTTCCAGCAGATTGAGCTGAAGCATACATGATCTGTGGAGGATCATATTTTTCTATAGGAGATAGCATGCTGTTTTGTAGTTGAGTCAGTAGAGGAATTGTTTCAATTTCATTGGATGCAACAGTATATCCACCTGGTTTTTTCCTCCTGAATAACATCCGCAGAAAGTCTAACAAATTTTCCTCCAATAATTTATGATGTCGGGAATGCGTATAAAGTATGATCAAAGGACCCAATTACAACTTTATCTGCATACACACATGGCATGCCTGTAATGGGTCCCCCGGTTGGATATTTCCATCTCACTCTGCCAGTTCGATATTCCAGACATGCAAATGTTCCTTCACCGCCACCTACATATACTGCGTCTTTATATACTGCTGGAGAACCACTTATTTGCTCTTCCATATCGAAACGCCAGATTTCTTTCCCAGTAGAAAGATTTAAACAGTACAATTTTCCATCAGCACTACCTGCAAATACCATGCCATCTGAGATTGCAGCACTGGATGCAGTTCCACGATTCATTCGAAAACGCCAGACTGGCCATCCTGATTTCATATCTAGCCCATATAATGTGCCATCCAATGAGCCAATAGCAAGGATATCTTGAGCCACAACTGGCGAAGCTAATACAGCGCGCCTGGCACGGAACCGCCAGCGAAGATTACCATGGATGTCCAGAGTAAAGACATCCCCCGATTCACAGCCAAATACAACAGAACTTTGCAAAACTAATGGACTGGAACGTACAGCACTGCCAGCTTCAAATCGCCATACATCACGTCTGCTGACAACATGGATCGCATGCAAGAAACCATCATCAGACCCGAGGAAAATATAATCTTCTGTTATACCTGGAGAAGAGCGAACAGGTCCTCCGGTTTTATATGTCCATAATAATTTCCCATTTCGTACTGATATTGCGTAAAAATTAGAATCTTCCGAGCCAAAGTAAACCGCATCATCAACAACAAGCGGTTTACTGATCACACCACCTTCGCTTGGATATTTCCAGACCATCTCACCAGTTTCAGCACGCAGGGCATAGAGATTATTATCATATGCACCCACAAAAACCATATCCTTGAAAAAAGATGCAGAACCTCTGATCTCATCTTCACATTTGAACTTCCATAATGGTCGAACAGATTGGTCGCGAGAACTTTTAGATTGCCTCAGTGCAACACGAGACAATGCACCTGTTTTACCAGCTACAGACATTAATGCGTCTTTCATTTCCTCTGCAGATTGAAACCTTAACTCGGGTTCATAATGCAATGATCTTTCAATGATCTGTTGAAAATCAACCGAGACAGCAGGATTAATGTTACGAATCGGCCGCTCAGAAAAAGTAAAAGGAGGTTCGATGCGTGGATCTCGTCGAGTTAATAAGTGGTGCAATGTCGCACCTAATGCATAAAGATCCGCTAAGGGTGATGCTTCACCACGATATTGCTCTGGTGGAGAATAACCTTCAGTTCCAATCATCGTACCTTTTTGACCAACTTTGAAATTTTTTGCGATCCCAAAATCAACAAGGATCACATGACCTTGTTGATTGATCATGATATTTGATGGTTTGATATCTCGAAATACAATGGGTTCTGGTTTGTGATTGTGCAGAAAACTCAACACATCGCATAATTCAATAGCCCATACGATCATCTGATCTTCTGGGAAGAAACCTTCAATGGTATTGAGTAGAGCTTCCAGATCTTTTCCATGAACGTACTCTTCTACTAAATATGACCGTTCATTTTGCGTAAAGTAATCAAATATTTGTGGAATGGCAGGATGAGATAAGGTTACAAGAATATTTGCTTCGCGCTCAAAATTCTGAACAATGGTACTCATGACAATTGGATCATGAGTCTGGATGATCATTTCCTTCACAGCCACAATTTTTTTAACACTTGGGAAATGCAGATCTCGTGCGCGATATACAGAACCCATTCCGCCAACACCAATAACATCTTGAATCTGGTACCGGCCAACTAGTGTATCACCAGAGTGTAGCTGTTTCGATTGTGGAAGAGACATATCATTAAAACTTTGGGTGATCTGTGAGTTGTCCAATCCTTCCTCCAGACATATGTAAAAATTATATGACTTATGGATAGGTTTCGCAACCTGATAACCTGCTGAAAAGCGTTATCGTATTTGAAAGGTAAGGAAAAAACTATATGCTATACTGTACAATGAATAAGATAATATTTTCACTTCGGGAGAAAATATGGCTGATTTCTCTGGCAAGGGCAAAGTAGCAGTTCTTAAAACTAGCCCCGAAACTGTTCTAGATGATATAGAACGCTTGATGAAATTTGCTGATTTTCAATCGGTACTTCCAAAAGAAAATATTACAGGGTTAAAGATCAACATCTCCTGGCAGACCTGGTATCCTGCCTGTTCCTCCACTCCATGGCAAATTGAAGGGGTTATTAAAGCCCTTAAGAATAACGGATATCAAGATATTGTTGGCATCCATAATGATACGGTCGTGGTTGATACCAGTGAAGGTGAAATAAATAATAAACACCGGTATGTTACTGACGCGTATCAGGTTCCTTGTCTCTATTTATATGAACAAAAATTTGATTGGATAAAATACGAACCGAAACAACCATTTCTTGTTCTGGATAAAATCTACCCTGAGGGGGTTTACATCCCCAAAGATCTGGCTGGTAAGAATATCATTCATCTTCCAACCGTTAAAACCCATGTGTTTACCATCATTACTGGTGCAATGAAAAATGCTTTTGGTGGATTATTACATCGCAATCGTCATTGGACGCATAGCGTAATTCATGAGACCTTAGTGGACTTACTCATGATCCAACAGGATATTCATCCAGGAATTTTCGCAGTAATGGATGGGACATTCGCGGGAGATGGGCCTGGGCCTCGCGCCATGCGTTGGCACGAAAAGAATATTATCTTGGCTTCAGCAGACCAGGTTGCAATTGATGCAATATCTGCAAAACTTCAGGGCTTTGATCCCATGAGTATTCCCTTTATCCGCATGGCACACGAAAAAGATTTGGGCATCGGAGATCCTTCGCAAATTAAAATCGTTGGATATGACATTGAACAAGAACCACCCTGGAATTTCATTCAGGAAGACACTCTGGCTTCGCGTGGGCAGAAAATGATCTATCATGGACCATTAAAACCTTTTGAAAAAGTATTATTACAGAGCCCACTGGTTCCCTGGAGTTATTTTGCCAGTAATTTTTATCACAATGTATATTGGTATCCATTTATTGGCAGAAAAAGAGTCAAAGAAGCCCTGAATACACCCTGGGGTAAGAAGTTTGCGAGTTATGGTGATGGCAAGGTTGTTTTACCGGGCATGCAGCCAAAAACTATCATCCAGGCAGCAGCAGGATTAGGTATTCTTGCTACAATAATTGGCATCATCTTTTGGTTATTCAAGCATAAAAGAAAATAATACATAATATTCGTTACTCTGGAGGGGTATGTTCAAAGATTTCAGTGACTCAGCCGCCTTTATTAAGGATCAAAAAGTTCAGATGATTGATCTGAAATATTGCGATTTGTGGGGAAAATGGCACCATGTAACGTTATCGCCTGCAGAATTTACACCTAATCTGATGAACAGCGGAGTGGGTTTTGATGGCTCCAGTATTGGGTTAAAAAGTGTCAAAAGTGGAGACATGGCACTTGTCCCAGATTTGCAGACTGGTTTTATTGATCCTTTTTGGGATATTCCAACCATCTCTTTCATCTGTAACATTGTAGAAGCAGATACAAAGAATCCTTTCAACCGTGATCCACGACTTATTGCAAAGAAAGCTGAACGATATCTACAGCAATCCGGCGTAGCAGATGAATCTCGATGGGGTCCAGAATTCGAATTCTACCTGTTTGACCGTGCTGAAATAGAAAATACTTGTAATACATCCAGGTATCATTTTGATTCAGATGAAGCGATCTGGAATGCCGGCAAAACTTGCGAAGCATATCAGAATCCTGCTCATGGCGGGTATCATGCCATTCCTCCAGGTGATCGGCAATTCCTGATTCGTAGCCATATTGTGCATGAGTTGGAGCGGATCGGAATCCCGATCAAATATCACCATCATGAAGTAGGTGGTCCTGGGCAAAGTGAAATTGAAACACCCATGCTTTCCATTATCGCTGCAGGTGATACGACCATGTGTATCAAGTATTTCACGCGTATGGTCGCTTTTCGCGCTGGTAAAGTAGCCACCTTCTTGCCCAAACCTTTATTTGGAGAGGCTGGTAATGGAATGCATTTCCATATCCAGTTGCTGCGATCTGGTAATAATCTTTTCTATGGGGGGCAAGATACTACTCTGCTATCTGAGGGCGCCTTATTCTTCATTGGTGGTCTATTAACACATGCACCATCACTTCTTGCTTGGACAAATCCTTCAACAAATTCATACCGGCGCTTAGTTCCAGGCTATGAAGCACCTACAAGCTGCATTTTTTCACGTGGGAATCGCAGCGCAGCTATCCGTGTTCCATCTTACGCAACAAAACCCAACCAGGTCCGTTTCGAATTTCGCCCCCCCGATGCGACCTGCAATCCATACCTGGCGATGTCGGCCATGCTCTTAGCAGGAATTGATGGGATCAAGAAAAGGATTGACCCATCCAAGGCTGGTTTTGGCCCAATTGATGAAGATATCTTCTCATGGTCTCCGGAAAAACGGGCAACAATCAAAAGCCTGCCTACATCTTTGCCAGAAGCCCTACGCTCGCTGGAAATGGATTATCAGTATCTTCTAGTTGGGGATATATTTGATATGGCAATGATCGAAAGTTGGATCCAAGCAAAAGAAAAGGAAAACTACGATGTGAGCATCCGCCCGCATCCGTATGAGATAGAAAAATATTTTGACCTTTAGGTTACGGGTTTTCCGTTACAAGGTTCAAATAATCAGCAACTGCCCATCCTGAGCGGTTTTCATCATAAGGTGAAACAAGATACCACCAGACATAACCATCTGCATCAACTGGTCCATCTTTCACCTCATAAAGCTCTGCATCCATTGCCACGAATTTCAGGGTATACCCCGTGCCTGGACCAGACCTCAAACGCAATCCAGCACCTTCAGTGCCATGAATCTGAACAATGCTATCTTTTCCAATCCCATTTATTACCTCTCCACCAGGTGTTGGAGTGTAATTTATACGGGGGTCAATTGTTGGCGTTAATGATGGCGCAGGAATGATCAAAAAAGCTGCTGTAGGCAATCCTGCTGATGCACGCTGACCAGTAAAAATGATTGTCACAAGGAAACTAACGATGCAAAGCACACCCAGCACCACCAAAAAAAATAGAACTGACCAACGATTGAACAACCTTGTTATCTTTTGCATAATTTACTCAACCAGGAAATAAAAAGAAAGCAATTCCTAAAATTAAATAGACACCCAATAATCCCACACCTTCCAGCCAGTTGGATTCTCCATCTGAAGATACCAGGGCAGAAATCAGAACCGCCGCACCTAAAGCAAGCAGCTCAAAAACATTGAATATCAATGTTAATGGATTTCCCATAGCGAGGCTGATAAATACCAGTAATGGCGCTACAAAGAGAGCTACCTGTGAACTTGAAGATAACGCTATTTCAACTGACAGATCCATTTTATTCCGCAGCGCAACTTGAACTGCCACAAGATGCTCGGCTACATTTCCAACTATAGGGATCAGGATGATC
Source organism: Anaerolineaceae bacterium (assembly GCA_039680395.1). Taxonomy (GTDB): domain Bacteria; phylum Chloroflexota; class Anaerolineae; order Anaerolineales; family Anaerolineaceae; genus UBA4782. The sequence continues at coordinate 22,093 of JBDKSY010000079.1, forward strand.
CCCAAAAAGAATTCTGAGAATCCTAATGTTGAGACTACATGATCCACTGTTCCAACCAGTATTTCACTCAACCATACCACCCCACCTGTCGCAACAGCAAGAACGATGATCGCGGTATATTTCGACCAGGTTGGCTTTGGTTGTTTTTCATTAAGAGTGAAAGTTACCGGGCTTCTTGCATGCAAGCTATATATCAAACCCAGGATATAAAGAACGATCATGACACCCGCCACTCCTAACGAAAGTGCCTCCACTTGCGGGCTTCCATTTGTACCAATTGAAGAACTGAAAAGAGATGGGATGACTAATGCAATAATGGCGAGCACCAGCAGCATACTATGATTTCCAGTATGCTTTCGATCGAACTGCTGGACACCATTTTTCAAACCACCTGCCAGCATTGCAAAGCCCATAACCAGCAATAAGTTCCCGATAACCGATCCCGTGATGGATGCCTTTACCAGATCGAAAAATCCTTCGCGAATGGCCACCAAAGTAATGATCAACTCAGCAGCATTCCCTAAAGTTGCATTTAGCAATCCACCAATTTTCGGCCCAGTGTAATAAGAGAGAATTTCTGTTGCTGCTCCAATATAACCAGCCAGGGGGATCACTGCCAAAGCAGACAAAGCAAACACTATACCAGCATTCCAGTTAAGAGCATTGCCGGCAATGGCTAATGGGATGAATACCAGCAGAACCATCAGAGGGTTAGCGCGCAGGATCTCTTTTACATTTGTGGAGTTCATCGTTTTTTGACCTTGACCATAGAACTTATTATAGCGTATGGTGATACACTGCTATGTTATAATCTTTTCGTATGACTGATCAACAAAAACAAGAAACGTTGTTGAACAATCGCTATCGCCTCGAGCACACACTTGGCAGAGGTGGCATGGCGATTGTTTATAAAGCATATGACGTAATGCTTGAACGTTCAGTTGCAATTAAAGTACTTCGACAAAATTATTTAAATGATCCAGAATTTCAAGCCAGATTCCATCAAGAAGCAAAAGCAGCAGCCAATCTCACACATCCAAATATTGTAACCATCCATGATTTTGGTTACGATCAAAATAAACTATTTATTGTGATGGAATATGTTCCTGGAACCGATCTTAAGCAGCTTCTTAGACAAAAAGGCCAGTTTGATATTGATGATGCGCTGCATTTGGTCACGCAGGCCTGTTCTGGTATTGGTTATGCGCATCGCGCCGGGCTGGTGCACTGTGATGTAAAACCTTTGAACATGTTGGTAACACCTGATTTGCGCTTGAAAGTTACCGATTTTGGCATTGCCAGGGCACTTGCTACCATTCATCCTGAAGAATATAGCGATCTTGTATGGGGATCTCCCCAATATTTCTCCCCCGAGCAAGCAGCCGGTAAAGCACCTTTACCCGCATCAGATGTTTATTCATTGGGAGTGATCCTGTTTGAGATGTTAACCGGTCGTCTTCCATTTATTGCGGATGACCCAAAAGAATATGCCCGCCTTCACCGAGAACAATTACCCCCCTCTCCCTCCCAGTTAAATCCGCTTATTCCAGCAGAATTAGAAAAGATAATGTTAAAGGTTCTCTCCAAAGAACCTTCAGCTCGTTACCGCTCTGCAGATCAATTTGAGCGTATCTTGACCAATTTCGGGCAAGCCACCAATTCCATTCGAATTGAAGAAACCAAGAATTCTGTTACCAGACCATCTCTTAATTATATGGAACAGACTTATCAAGTTCCCATCATCACAAACCTGAATGAAATGCAAGACACTGCAATTGAACCAGAAAAGTCTTTGCTGAATTTCGATTGGTTGACATGGGGTTTAGGATTGCTTGCATTCTTGCTTGCCGGTGGTCTTATTCCTTTTTGGATGTATGTCCTTTTACAACTAAGTTCCACTAGATAGGATAACAAGATGTCAGATCTCATTATCTCTGCTTCGATACTCTCAGCAGATTTTACAAAACTAGGCGATCAAATCCATTCGTGCGAAGAAAGCAATGTAGATTGGATCCATATTGATGTCATGGATGGGCATTTTGTACCCAATATCACTATGGGACCATTTATCGTTGAACACTGCAAGAGAATGACCAAACTCCCATTAGATGTTCATTTAATGATCGAAAAACCTGAAAATCTCGTTGACGCATTCATTGATACAGGTGCAAATTACTTAAGCGTTCACATTGAAGGCAATCCCCTCGTTCAGCGCACATTGAACCATATCCGTTCTCGGGGCTGCCATCCCGGAATTGCATTGACTCCCTCCACACCTGCATCCATGCTGGAATCAATCTTACCTGATGTAGATTTTGTCCTTGTTATGACAGTTAATCCAGGTTTTTCTGGTCAGTCTTTTCAGACTGGAATGACAGACAAAATTCAAAATATTTGTCAGATGATTGAAGAAAAGCACTTATCGGTTGCGCTTCAAGTTGATGGTGGGATTAATGCCACTACCTTACCAATAGCTTATCGGGTTGGTGCAAGAATAGCAGTTGCAGCGACCGCAATATTTGGATATCCTGAAGGAATTTCTGCAGGCGTCAATGCACTGCGAAAGTCCATTCTTTAAACAAAAATTACGGCAGAGCCGCAATTTTTGATTTTTTGAAAATGGGAAAAATTATGCAGTTTTGGACATCGAACGAATGCAGCGAGCGCATAAGACTTTACGAACTTTTCGCCCACCAACCATTACAGAAACACGTTGCAAATTGGGCAAGTACTTTCGATTGGTTGCATGTTGCGAAAAACTCCGATTATGCCCAAAAGTCGTTGTCTTGCCACAGATCTCACATTTTGCCATGATAAGTACACTTCCTTTCAACACTGTAATACAGCTTTTAGATCTTCTCACCAAACACGAGTTATTATTTTACTATAAACCGTAACTGTTAGCAAGAATAACTGTTACATAATAAGAAGGAAAGGGAAAATGAGCGACTCAACTTTTTCGGCAGGAAATATTTTTATCTCACATCGTGCAATCGCCACAATTGCTTACCAATCTTCATTGGAATCCTACGGCGTTGTTGGGCTGGCTGCCAAGAACTTTGCGCAGGGCATAGCTCAGGCGATAGTGAAAGATCCTCTTATGGGTGTGGAAGTTCGACAAGACGAAAATACCATTAGTATCGATCTCTATATCATAGTAGAATATGGCACTCGTATAAAGTCTGTCGCTTCTAGCGTGGCAGAAAGTGTCCGATATCATATTGAAAAATCAACTGGTTTGCAGGTAAAAGATGTGAATGTCCATGTTCGTGGTCTTCGTATCAGCGATTTGGATTAATAAAGTAGAATGGAAACCTTATGACGGATGAATTAATTTTTAACGATAAGCCAGGGAAAGAGATATCCCTCCTCTCGAAAGGAATTGGTGGGCAGGAATTTAAAGCTCTCTTTGATGCTGGCATGACCTGGCTTCGCACTAATCATCAATACGTAAATTCCTTGAATGTATTTCCAGTACCTGATGGAGATACCGGCACCAATATGCTACTTACAATGCAAGCTGCCTATAACGAAGTGATCCATTCTGGTGAACAAAATATTGGAAAAATTGCTCATGACCTTTCAAAAGGTGCATTGCTTGGTGCACGGGGGAATTCGGGTGTGATCCTTTCGCAGATCTGGCGTGGTTTTGCACGCGGCCTGGATTCCTACGAAACTATGAATACCCAGCAATTAGTGCAAGCCTTGATTGAAGCCCGCAATACTGCCTATAAAGGAGTAGTTCGACCTGTCGAAGGAACGATTCTTACAGTAATTAAAGATATAGCCACTGCAGCAGAAGCAGAAATCAAGAATTCTGATGATCTGAAAGATATCCTCGAAAAAATTGTTGCCGCAGCTGATGTTTCAGTAAAAAATACTCCTGAATTACTGCCTGTTCTCAAACAGGCAGGTGTAGTTGATTCGGGTGGCAAGGGACTATATTTCATCTTTGATGGTTTTCTTCGCTATTTAAATGATCAACCGCTTGATACTGCTGTTACAACCACAGTTCAACCATTATCTGCATTGTCAATGGAACAAACAATGGAAACGATCGAACCTGGTCAAGATTACGAGGTTGTAGTTGATTTCAAACCTTACAAACCCTTGAACCTTGAAGAGTTTTATTCCCGTCTTTCAGATATTGGAACATCCATCCAGATTGGTGAAGGGGATAACATGTATCGCATGCACATTCACGTGCCCACAGATAGGCGATACGACCCTATTGACTATACTATGTCACTTGGTACTATCACAAAAGTGAATATCGAAAACTTGATGGATCAAATGCAATCTGGTGCAGCAAAACCTGAAGAAGAAATTAAGTTTTCTCCTGTAGAAGACGGCAACATTGCAGTGATTGCAGTAGCTCCCGGTGTTGGCATTGCGCGAATTTTTGCCAGCCTCGGTGCATCTGGTTCTGTAAATGGTGGGCAGACGATGAATCCCAGTACAGAAGAGATTCTCCATTCTTTTGAAAATTTACCCACCGATAAAGTGATAGTACTTCCGAATAATAAGAATATCATTATGGCTGCTCAAACAGCAGTCTCAATGACAGTTAAAAAAGTTGCAATAATCCCCAGCAAGAATGTTCCTCAAGGGTTGAGTGCAATGCTGCGATTTATTCCTGATGGAGATTTTACTAGAAACGTTCAGGAAATGAACGAAGCATTGAACGATGTGGATACATGTGAAATTACTACCGCAACTCGCTCTGCAGAGATCAATGGCGTTGCTGTGAAGGAAGGCAGTATCATCGGCCTTTTAAATGGTAAGTTAGTCTCTGCGAGTGATAATATTCAATCAACATGTTTGGATATACTTGAACAGGCAAAAGTGGAAGAACGCGAAAGGATCACCTTCTTCTATGGCAATAACATTACAGAAGAAGAAGTGAATAAGATCATTGCGACAGTTCAAGAAAAATATCCAAAACATGAATTGGAAATCCACTCTGGTGGACAACCACATTATCAATTCATAATCGCCGTAGAATAGCATGATAAAGCGCTGCATCGTCACTGATTCTTCATGTCTGCTGCCAGGAAAACTGGATACTACAAGCCTTCCTGTTCTTGAGATCAATCTTTCACCAACAGATCATCAATTTATTGTTGTTGATGATCATGCGTCTTCTGGTAAACCGAGGATAGTAAAACAATTTTCAACACAAAGACTACTGACACCGGAAACCGAATATCTATACCAGTTCTTCTCCCGCATCACGGATGATTATGATGATATTTTCTGCGTATTCCTTTCTTCAGAATTAAGTCCTTTGTATGAAAGAGCAGTAAAAGCTGCAAATGCCTGCAAGGGAAGCCATAAAATTCATATCGTTGATTCGCAAAACACCGCTGTTGGTCTGGGAATCCTGGTAAAGACTGCACACCATGAATATGAACTGAATAACAATCCAGATGAAACGGAAACCATCATCCGTGCCAGGATACCGCACACCTTCACATTGCTTTGTACACCAGACCTGGTCACCCTGCGAGCAAACGATCTTATCGATTCGTCTCAAGCAATTATTGGTGAAATGATAGGATTTCATTCCATATTTGGAATAGAAGAAGGGTTACTTACTTCACTCGATAAAGCCAAATCACCTCAGCTTGCGCTGGACCTCTTTTTTGAGTTCATCAGTGAGTTTGAAAAACTGGAGCACATCGTGTTCATTTCGCCGAAAGATCAGCAAGATTATGATCTGTCAATCCTCAAAGAACAGGCTTCAGCATTATTTCCAACGGTACCCTTCTGTGAAATTCCAGCTAATTCTAGCTTTTCTACATTGTGGGGAAAAAAAGCATTTGGAATTGTTGTAGAAGAGTGATCTGATTAAATATTCTCCAGAAGATTTGAATAGTTTAGTTTAGGGTAAAATATTCATATGATTCCACCATTTGAAAAACTACGTAAGTTTTTAAAACTAGAAATTAACCGGAAATATGATAATCGTGCAGTATTCGGTGGGTTTCCGCTTTTTGCAAATACCTGGCGAACTGAAGCACAAACTTATGCAGTTGATAGTGAAGTAATTAACTTCATCTATTCTCAACTTGCAGCCTATGGAGAGCTATCTACAGAAGAGAGAGCGAAAGCAGTAGAAAATATTCTTACCTACATTGTTGAACCTGCAAAAGATGTTTCCGAAGCACCGGTTGCAAGCAAGAAAGAAGAAATATCAGACTCTTCACCCGCTGAATCCTTATCAGAAGCAAAGGGAAGAGCTACACCTCCACAACCTGTCCGTACAACCACAGAGAAACCTGTAAGGCAATTGCCGATCAAACCGGTCAAAGGCGAGGCACAACTCGGAATTTATGCACCAATTACCTATATCAGCATGATTGGGCCTAAAAATGCCGAGCTTTATAAAAAGCTTGGCATAAGCACCATTCTCGACCTGCTATATTATTTCCCCCGTCGTTATGTAGATTTTAGCAAACTTGAACCGATCAACCGGCTGCATTATGGAGATACTGTGACCATCATGGCCACAGTGATGAATACTGCCAATCGAGTTGCCCGTGGGGGAAAATTAAAACTTCTTGAAGCAATTGTTAGTGATGGTACTGGCAGCCTTCGCCTGACCTGGTTTAATCAACCCTGGATAGAATCTCACCTGAGACCTGGTACACAGATCGCTGCCTCTGGAAAACTGGATATATATCTGGGCCGTCTCATGATGAGCAACCCCGAATGGGAACCGCTGGATCAAGAGCATCTGCACACCAACCGTATTGTTCCAGTGTATTCACTTACCGCAGGGTTATCCAATAAAATGCTGCGGAAAGTAATGAATACAACAGTCAGTTTCTGGGCATCGCGCGTGGATGAATTCCTCCCTGAAAGCGTACTTCAGGATACAAAATTGATGGACCTTCAACAGGCAATCCAGCAGGCTCATTTTCCTGACTCGCAAGAGACACTGACATTAGCGAAACGCAGGTTGGGTTTTGATGAAATATTCTTGCTTCAATTGGGTGTAGTAAGGCAGAAGAAGAATTTGCAATTGGCTGAAGGAAAGAAATTTCCCAGTGATGATACTTTCATTGATCAACTCACCAGTCATTTACCTTATACGCTGACACAGGCACAGCAAAGGGTTTTGGGTGATATCCGCAGTGATATTGATTCAGGCCGGGCACTTAATCGTTTGATCCAGGGTGATGTGGGTTCAGGGAAAACCGTAATCGCTGCTTTAGCAATTGCTATTGTCACTCATGCTGGATCACAGGCTGCGTATATGGCGCCTACCAGCATTCTGGCTGAGCAGCAATACCAGACGATTTTACGCTTGTTAACCACAGGTGAAAATCCAATTCTGCAACCCAGCGAAGTCCGCCTTCTTATCGGTGATACCTCCAGCTCTGATAAAGAGGATATTCGTAAAGGACTATCTGAAGGAAGCATCAAGATCATTGTGGGCACTCATGCTCTGTTGGAAGCTCCTATCGAATTTCAAGACCTTCAAATTGTGGTAATAGATGAGCAGCACCGCTTTGGTGTAGAGCAGCGTGCTATTTTACGGTCCAAAGGTACTAATCCACACCTGCTGGTCATGACTGCAACTCCAATTCCACGTTCACTGGCATTGACACTGTACGGAGATTTGGATGTATCCATGCTGGATGAAATGCCGGCAGGAAGACAACCCATCGAAACTTTCCTGATCCATCCTCTTGATCGCGAGAGGGTATACCGGCTTATTGATAACCAAATTGAAAAGGGATTTCAAACTTTCATTATTTGCCCTTTGGTCGAACAGGGTGATAATGATGAAAACAAAGCAGCGGTTGAAGAACACCAGAGGTTACAAAAAGAAATATTTCCAAATCGAAGGTTGGGCTTGCTGCATGGCCGCATGAAACCAGAGGAAAAAGATCAGGTAATGTCTGATTTCCGTGATAAAAAATATGACATTCTGGTGTCTACTTCTGTGATCGAAGTAGGTGTAGATATTCCCAACGCAACAATCATGGTAATTGAGGGTGCAAACCATTTTGGCCTGGCACAATTGCATCAATTCCGTGGCAGGGTTGGTCGTGGTACTGAAAAATCTTTCTGTCTTTTAATTCCTGAAAAAGAGGATGACCTGGAGAACGAACGGCTTCAGGTCATGACTGAAACAAATGATGGTTTCGTATTAGCAGAACGTGACCTTCAGCAGCGTGGCCCAGGAGATTTTCTTGGAACTCGTCAGGCCGGTTTTATGGATCTTCGAATGGCGCAAATCACTGACCTCTCATTGATTGAAGAAGCTCGGAAACAGGCACAGAACCTTTTCGAGATTGATCCAGATCTAACAATGACTGAACATCAAGCATTGTTAAAAATGGTCAACCGCTTCTGGCGAAGCGGAGAGGGAGATATCAGCTAATGATACGTGCAATATTTCCAGGTACATTTGACCCTATCCATTATGGGCATATAGACATTGCATTACGCGCTGCCCGATTATTTGATGAACTGATCGTTGCAGTGTACGATAAGCCTTTAAAAAATGCTCTCTTCAGCCCGCAGATGCGCATAAAGCTCACCAAAGAAGCATTTAAAGATAATAAAAATATAAGAGTAGTTGGCTACTCAGGCCTTACGGTTCAATTCTGTAAAGAAAATAATGCACAGGTTATTGTACGTGGGCTGCGAGTATTTTCTGATTTTGAATACGAATTCAAGATCGCTCTGGCTAACCATCGCCTGGAACCAACGATCGAAGTTGTCGCATTCATCACCAACGAAGAGCATTCGTTTCTTTCCTCTTCTACAGTGAAGGAAATTGCATCCCTTAATGGTGATGTCAGTAGTATGGTTCCCCCTCATGTTGAAAAAGCTCTTACTGCATGTTTTAAAGAATTAGGAAGCGATCAGCAAGTGGTGCCAAGCACATCCATGAGAGACTGATTAATTTGCTAACTTGTTGTACAATTAGGAAAATTAATTATTTTGTTGTTCAATAACATTAGGAGTGGGTATGGATATTCTGCATCTCGTTGACCGCCTTGAGGAGCTATTTAACGAAAGCCGATCAATACCCTTTACTCATAGCGTGATTGTAGATGAAGACCGTATGCTGGATATTATTGACCAGATGCGTGTCTCGATTCCAGATGAAATAAAAAAGGCTCAACAGGTTGTTGCTCAAAAAGAGCGACTTATGGCTCAAGCACAGGAAGAATCTAACCGCACTTTGAGCCTTGCACGAGAGAAAGGTGAGCAAATCGTTGAACGAGATAACATTGTTCAGGCCGCCCAAACGCGTGCTGAGCAGGTGTTGGCTCAAGTTCGTGAAGAAGCAAATCAGACACGACGTGAAGCGGATGAATATGTCGTTGACACCCTGCATGATTTTGAAATTCAACTGGAACGAATTCTAAACCAGGTACGTAATGGGATTAAAACATTACAATCTGAAGAATTGGAAGATTACCCTGAAACTCCACAAAAATCAAATAGAGATGAAGCATAACCGTAAAGCATAATAAACGAAAAGAGCACTTTGCAGTGCTCTTTTTTTGTCTCATTCGATAAAAATGGGCTTTTAAACCAACAAGCCAATATTAACCAGCTATTTTGGTAGCAGGCGGGTACATTGCCACTTCCAACACCTGGTCCATATGTTCGACAGGAATGATCTTCAGGTCTTCTTTTACCTTTTTTGGTACATCTACAAGGTCTTTCATATTTTTCTCAGGAATCATTACTGTCTTGATCCCTGCTCGATGCGCAGCAAGGATTTTTTCCCGTATACCCCCTACCGGCAATACTTTTCCGCGTAAAGTAATTTCACCTGTCATGGCAATATCTTTGTAAATCTTTCTGTCAGTAAAAACAGAAATCAAAGCTGTCGCAATGGTAATTCCTGCACTTGGCCCATCTTTTGGAATCGCACCTTCTGGGATGTGGATATGTACATCCAGATGCTCAAAGGATTCAGGGTCAATTCCAAACTCTCTGGCACGAGATTTCAGATATGAAAGTCCAGCCTGTGCAGATTCCTGCATGATATCACCGATCTGTCCGGTGATTTGCAAATTTCCTTTGCCTTCCACAATAAGAGTTTCAACTGGCATGATTTCGCCGCCATTCTCTGTCCAGGCTATTGCGGTAGCAACACCAATTTCATCTGCATTCTCTTTCTCAGTGGCAAAGAATTGAGGAGGACCCAGGAACTTTTCTAATGATTCTACCTCGAGAGCATGAGCAAACTTTTTCTTTTCCGATTTCAAACGTGCTGTTTTTCGACAGACCATTCCGATCTCGCGCTCCAGGTCACGCACACCTGCTTCATAGGTATACTCCCTGATGATCCGTCTCAACGCAGCATCCTTGAATTTAACCTCAGCATCTTCCAGACCACTTTCTTCAATTTGACGAGGAATTAAGAATCTTCTGGCAATTTCAACTTTTTCTTCTTCGATATACCCAGGAAATTCGATGATTTCCATCCGGTCAATCAATGCTGCAGGGATGGTAGAAAGAACGTTTGCTGTTGTTATGAACATGACATGAGATAGATCGTAATCAATCTCTAAAAAGTGATCAGAGAATGCCTGATTTTGCTCAGGATCTAATACTTCCAGTAAAGCAGAAGCAGGATCACCTCGAAAATCGGTACCCAATTTATCCACTTCATCCAGCATGAAAAGTGGGTTGATCGAACCTGCTCTTCTCATGGTTTGTAGAATTCGCCCGGGTAGTGCACCAATATACGTTCGTCTGTGACCTCGTATTTCAGCTTCGTCCCTTACGCCACCCAGGGAGAGACGAACAAAATTCCTTCCCAGGGCTTCTGCAATTGATTTTCCTAGCGAGGTTTTTCCCGTTCCGGGTGGACCTACAAAGCATAAAATGGGTTGCTTTGTTCTTTTTGGTTTCAGACTGCGCACTGCAATATATTCCAGAATCCTGTCTTTTGCTTTGCCTAAACCAAAGTGATGCTCTTCTAAAATCTTTGCTGCATGGGTTACATCAAGGTTATCTTCCGTTGACTTTACCCAGGGCAATTCAAGGATCCAATCGAGATAATTTCGAATGATCCCAACTTCTGGAGCCATCGGTGGCATTTGAGAAAGGCGTTCCACTTCTTTTAGAGCCTGATCACTGGCAGCCTGGGGTAACTCGGTTTCCATCACCTTTTGACGCAGCTCGGTGATCTCTCTTGCCCAGATATCTCCTTCGCCTAATTCATTCTGAATGGCTTTCATTTGCTCACGCAAATAAAACTCTCGCTGTGAACGATCAACTTCATTTTGAACTTTGCTTTGGATTTCATCTTCTAATTGAAGAACATCCAATTCCTGAGCTAAAAGTTTGTTAACCCGTTTCAACCTCTCCAGAGGGTCAGGAAGCATAAGAAGCGACTGTCTCTCTTTGAATGCAGGTGATAGCGCAGTAGCGATCATATCGGCTAACCAGCCTGGTTCTGCAATATTTATTGAAAAGAGATGCGCCTCATCGGGTAAACTTCGATCATATTGCACACATCGTTCAAAAAGATCACGTGCGGTACGCATTTGTGCATCGGTTTGCCGGTTAACATCAGTTGACTCAAAGATTTGCCGTGCTTTTACAATAAAAAATGGCTCTTTTTGGACGAATTCAACTACCTGAACACGATGCCGGCCTTGCACCAGAGTTGAACCATTACCGTCTGGCATGTTCAATAATCTTCCAACCGCAAGCTCCACACCAATGGGTAACAGGTCTTCTGGTTCTGGATTTTCAATTTCAGGGTCTTTTTGCACCAGGCCGATCATGGTCTGCATATTATGCTGAGCATCCATGATCGCCAGCATATTCTGTCCAGGTACAATGAAAATTGGCGATATCATACGGGGAAAAACAACAATATCCCGCAAGATGATTACCGGGCACTCAATTAATCCATCGTCATCAGGTTCTGCATCAGGAATGCGATAGAGTTCATCTGTACGCTGGTGAAGCGATGAACTAAACTCTTCACCCATATCCTGTTTAGGGAACCAATCATCAATTTTCATGTATTCCTCTGTCATTTCTAGTTATTAAGAACGATTTTTCTCAGTCAACCAGTATTCTCGTATTGCAGCTGCAATGAAAAGACTACCAGTAGCTAACACACCTTTTGTGTTTCCAGCAAGCTGTAAAGCTGTATCAAATGCATCATTCACTTCTTTAATAGCTCTTGCTGGTGTTTTATATTTTTCAGCGATCTTTACGATCTCATCAGCGTCCATCGCACGTGGATGAATGGATTGGGTTGCTATTACTTGAACAATACCAGGCAATAATTCTGCAAACATCCCCTCCACATCTTTATCTTCAGATGCACCAAAAACCAGTATGAATGGTGTACCTGGCAAGTAATCCTGCATTGTCCTATGTAATTTTAACGCAGAGTCGCGATTATGGGCGGAATCAATGATAACTGGTGGATTCTTCTGCAATATTTCAAACCTTGCTGGCCACTTTACTGTCGAAAAGCCCTTTTTTAGTGCAATTTCTGATATTTCATATCCAGCATTTCTAATTTCCATCAATACCCCAAAAGCAGTTGCAGCATTTTCTATTTGATGGAATCCTAATAACGGTAAAACCACATCCAAAGGATGATTTTTTGAGTATGTACTGTTTACCCCGGTTTCATTCCATATTCGTAGACTTTGGGTAGATAGATCATGCTGTATTGGAGTGAAATGTATATCCTCATTCACCTGGATCAATGAAGAAGCTCTTTCTTCACAAATGTTTTGGATAACTTCACGTGCTTCTGGCTTCTGCGGAGAAAGCACAACTGGTTTCCCAGGTTTGATGATCCCACCTTTTTCAAAAGCGATCTTTTCCAAAGTATTTCCCAAAACGTTCATATGATCCATAGAAAGAGCTGTGATTACTGAAACAAGCGGGGTAATGATATTGGTAGCATCCAATCTTCCGCCCAGACCAACTTCAATTACACCAAAATCAACTTTCTTTTGTTTGAAATACTCAAAACCCAATAAGGTTGTTAATTCAAAAGTCGTTAATTCTGGTACCTGTAACACAAAAGGTTTAAGCCAATCTACCAGGTCTGCCAGCTCTTCTTTGCTGATTTGTTCCCCATCAACCTGAATACGTTCGGTAAATTCTGAGAGGTGTGGAGAGGTATATAAACCTACCCGAAAGCCAGCGGCATTTAAGCAACTGGCTATCATGGCAGCAGTAGAACCTTTCCCCTTTGTGCCAGCAATATGAATAACCGGATAAGCTGTCTGAGGATTTCCACAGATTTCAGCGAGTTTCTCCATCCGGCTAAGATTGAACTTTTCTGGACTGTAGCGCAATGCTCTTGTCAAACTATAATCAACAAAACTATACAGGTAATCTAATGCTTGTTGGTAGTGTGTGTTGGAGTCCATTTAATTTATCCTTACGTTATAATTCGGATGAGGATTGTAACCTTGGCTATGGCATTGTGCAAGAGTGAAAGACCTGGAGGTTCACTTAATGATAGGAATACTACACCTTTTTCTTTCAATACCAGGTTGCAGATCATTGAAAGAAAAGCGCAGCAACATCAAACCACTTATACATCGCTTGCATCGAGAATTCAATATTGCGATTGCTGAGATGAATTTTCAGGATGTATGGAACAAAGCAGAGATTGGTTGTGCCTGTATTGCGAATGATGGGATCCAATGCGAAAAATTGTTACAGTCTGTAGTAAATTTTGTACCTCTTCATTTTGGAGAGCTTGAAATTTTAGATTATAAAATCGAAATACTTTAGAAAGAGGGAAAAGATGGATCTACAATTGGCAGGAAAAATTGCCCTCGTAACGGGTGCAAGCCGGGGATTAGGTTTTGCCACAGCACATATTCTAGCAGAAGAAGGTGCCAGAGTAGCTATCAACAGTCGTGACCCCCAACACGTCGAGGATGCTGTAAAAGCAATCCAAAAAGATACCCATGCTGAGGTAATTGGTATTCCAGGAGATATTACCCTTATCGAAACGATAACCAACGCAATTCAAACTATCGTCAAGAAATTCGGAGGTCTGGATATCCTCATTGCCAATGCAGGTGGCCCAACTCCTGGTAAATTTGAATCTCTCAAAGATGAAGATTGGTATAAAGGTATTGAACTTTCATTGATGAGCGAGGTGAGATTGATCCGTGTCGCGTTACCTTACCTTCGCAAGTCAAACTGCGCAAGTGTTCTTACAGTCGCTTCTTATTCAGTAAAGCAACCAATTCCAAATTTGATCCTTTCAAACAGTATTCGGGCAGCTACCGTTGGATTAACGAAAAGTCTCGCCTTGGAATTAGGCAGCGAAGGGATCCGCTTTAATTCGATCCTCCCCGGATGGACAAGGACAGAACGGGTGACTGACTTGATGAAAGCTCGTGCCCGGCAAAATGGCACCACCATTGAAGATGAAATCGCAGTTCAGTTGAAAGAATCACCTCTGGGCAGGATAGCTGAACCAGAGGAATTCGGAAAAGCAGCAGCATTTTTCGTTTCGCCAGCAGCTTCATATATCACTGGCGCATTGTTATCAATAGACGGTGGCATGGTTAAAGGTACATTCTAAATTGCTAAATTCATCCCTTACTTCACAAGAAATCACCCAGAAACTGAACCGGATTCTCCTTAAAGTCGAAAAACCAGGTAGATATGTTGGTGGAGAATATAACCAGGTTAACAAAAATTGGGATAGTGTTATAACTCATATCGCCCTGGCTTTTCCAGATATCTATGATATTGGTTTGTCCAATCTGGGCCTTGCAATTCTCTACGATATTATCAATAAGCAGCCAGATATGCTTGCAGAACGGGTATATCATCCCTGGAAAGACATGGAAGACCTCATGCGCAGAGGAGATATACCCCTATACGCATTGGAGAGTAAGCAGCCTGTTCGCAATTTCGATATTTTAGGTATCACGCTTCCCTACGAGACTCTTTATACCAATGCTCTGAACTTGCTCGATCTGGCTGGTATTCCAGTTCACGCTTCAGAAAGAACGATGGACAACCCATTGGTTATCGCAGGCGGGCATGCCTGTTTCAACCCTGAACCAATGGCACCCTTCATTGATGCTTTTGTCATTGGTGAAGGTGAAGAGATCATTCTCGAGATTGCCAAAGTTCATCAGGAATGGAAGTTAAGCAGTTCTCCAAAGAGCGACCTTTTAAAGAAATTAATAGGTATCTGGGGGGTGTACGTTCCATCATTTTATAATCCTGTCTATCTTTCTGATGGAACAGTTGGATCACTACAACCCACCATTGAAGATGCACCAGTGATCATTCAAAAACGCATCGTTCCAGTTCTGCCACCCCCGCCAACGAATTTCCTGGTACCCTCGATCAATATTGTCCATAATCGTATAACGGTAGAGATCATGCGAGGTTGTACCCGCGGTTGCCGTTTTTGTCATGCTGGCATGGTAAACCGTCCCGTGCGCGAGAGACCTGTTGAGGAAATTGTTGATGCTATTGATAAAGCTATCGCCTCAACTGGCTATGAGGAAGTTGGCCTTCTATCTCTTTCCTCCTCCGATTATCGGCGGATTGTTGAACTGGTTGAAAAAGTTCGAGATCAATTCGTGAATAAGAAGCTTACAATAGCCCTTCCGTCTCTACGCATTGAATCATTCTCTTTGGACCTGTTGGAAAGTTTGAAAGGTTCACGTCAGGGAGGATTTACCCTGGCACCTGAAGCAGCTTCTGAAAAGATGCGGAACACCATAAATAAACCGATCAGTTCCGAGCAGCTTTTATCAGTTACCAGAGAAATCTACGAGCGTGGCTGGCAGACCATCAAATTGTATTTCATGATTGGATTACCTGGAGAAACTGATGAGGATGTTCTTGCAATATCAGATCTTTGTAAACAGGTTATGAAAATCGGTCATCAAGTGATGGGGAGAAGAGCTTCATTAAATGTCAGTGTTGGTACCTTCGTCCCGAAACCTCACACTCCATTTCAGTGGGTTGCTGTCAATTCACCAGACCAGATACAGGAAAAACAGGAGCTTCTACGAAAAACAATGAAAGGTCCTGGGATCAAGTTCAATTGGACGGATCCAAATGAAACGAAGTTGGAAGCCTTACTTTCCCGTGGAGATAGAAGATTAGGTGATGTGATCTATTCAGCCTGGAAGAGTGGTGCAAAATTCGATGCCTGGCATGAGTCTGATCACTCGGAAATCTGGCTTCAGGCCTTCAAAGAAAATAATATCGATCCTGATTTTTATGCATATCGGGTTCGTGGAGAAAACGAAACCTTCCCGTGGGATATCATCAATGCTGGTGTTTCAAAAAATTTCCTATGGCGTGAATATCAAAACAGCCAGAAAGAATTAATCACAGGTGATTGCCGGCAAACCTGCCATGCATGTGGCATTATTCCCTCGATTTCACAATTAGTGAAATATGAAGATACTGAAGAATGGTTCTGCCCGGTAAAAGAAAAAGAAACAGAAGGCTAATTTATATGTATCGCTATCGAATCGCCTATCAAAAAAAAGAAGCTATAAAATACACCAGCAACCTTGACCTTTATCGGGTATGGGAAAGGGCTCTTCGTAGAGCGAAGTTACCCATTGTCTATAGTCAAGGTTTCCATCCTCAGCCAAAGATCAACCTCGCCTGCCCACTGCCATTAGGCATGA
>JBDKSY010000080.1:0-2423 GCA_039680395.1 Anaerolineaceae bacterium
TGATGACAGGGTGCACTTTTTCTACTCAACCCAATCAATCCTCAATCGCCAAATCTAATGTAGAACGCGAACAAAATCCTGTGGTCAATGCAGGTGATCAAACTGTGCTGGTCAATGGGAACAATGAGTTTGGAATTTCATTATATAAATACCTTGCTAAAGAAAACAGCAACATCATTTTTTCACCCTACAGTATTTCCGTTGCCCTTGCTATGACGCAGGCTGGAGCCAGAAACCAGACTTTGAACCAGATGAATGACGTCCTGCACTTCATTTTGCCTGAAAACTCATTACATCAAACATTTAATGCTTTGCAAATTGCTATGAACGCACGTGAACAAAATGATGCAAATAAAAAAGAAAAGGATTTTGAACTCGATATCAGTAATGCCATCTGGGGTGAAAAGACATATACCTTCCTGCCAGAATACCTTGACCTTTTAGCTGAAAATTATGGCGCCGGTATTCGCCTGATGGATTTTGTTAATAACGCGGATGGTTCTCGCAAGGACATTAATCAATGGGTCAGTGATGAAACACAGCAGAAGATCAAAGACCTTTTGGCTGAAGGAACGATCACTCCTCAAACCCGCCTTGTTCTTACCAATGCCATTTATTTTAAGGCAGAATGGTTGAGTCAGTTTGAAAAAGATAGAACGAAAGCAGATGATTTTACTCTTCTGGATGGCAGTGTTATCCAGGTTCCTATGATGACCCAATCGGGTAATTTCGCCTATTTGCAGGGTGATGGATATCAGGCTGTCGCACTCCCCTATAAAGGGAAAAAATTATCCATGCTCATTCTCCTTCCGGATCAGGGAAAATTCACTGAAATAGAAGATGGGATGAATGCAGATCAGATATCCTCAATCCTAAATGATCTGCAGAATACAGAAGTAGACCTCAGCATGCCAAAATTCAAAATTGAATCATCCTTTGGGCTAAAAGATTCACTAAGTGAAATGGGTATGCCTGATGCCTTTACACCTGGTGTTGCAGATCTATCTGGCATGGATGGCACAAAAGACCTTTACATCTCTGCGGTGGAACATAAAGCATATATTGATGTAGATGAAAATGGGACAGAAGCTGCAGCAGCTACAGCGATTGTTGTAGGTATCACTTCCATGCCAATCGAAGTGAATAAACTCACGATTGACCGGCCTTTTGTTTACTTCATCATTGACAATCAAACAGGATCAATCCTGTTCATGGGCCGCATGCTCAATCCGAATAGTTAATAATACAATCTTCAACTAATTTAATGAGAGCTGCCCATTATCCAGGCAGCTCTCTATCTTTACCAAATGATAAATTATTCCTTCGCGATCCCAATTTCGATCATTCCATCATGTACCCTGGCGAGATACCAGGGTGTTGGCTTTATAGCAGGCAAACGTGTTGCCTTTCCCGTACGGATGTCAAACCTGGCTCCATGCCGTGGACAGATCACCTCGTATCCGATTAAATCACCATCACCCAGGGGGCCATGATCATGAGTACATATATCGCCAATTGCATAGAACTGGTCGCCTACACGAAACACGACTACAGGTTCGTGATTTATCTCAAGGAACAATCTCTCTCCTGGTTTCAAGTCAGATACAGGAGCTACTGCATAGAATGTGACTTCAGTCTCTTCACTCATAATGCTTATTCCACCAGGTCATCAGTAGCTTCACCCAAACCATAAACACCTGCTTTCAACACTTTTAATGAAAGCAATGCGCATTTTAAACGAACAGGACCCATCTCGATACCAAGTAAATCGAGAATATCCTGTTTTGTTAATTTCTTTACTTCCTCAAGATTTTTCCCAATGATGGATTCAATTAATAAATCCGCTGAAGCCTGAGAGATGGCACAACCATGTCCGCTGAAAGCAGCTTCCTTGATGATTCCTTGCTCATCTACGCGCAAATCAATCCGCAGATGATCACCACATAGAGGGTTCTCATCTTCAAACGAAATGTCATGTGGGTCTAATTCGCCTTTATAAAGTGGGCTTTTGAACCGTTCAACGATAATTTCTCGATAAAGGTCATCCATATTCGTTCACTTTTAAGAAAATATTTTCACAACATGCAGCAGAGCTTCTACTAATAGATCCACTTCTTCTGTAGTGTTGTACAGGTAGAAACTTGCTCTGGTACTGGCAGGTATGTTGTATCGCGTGTGTAATGGCATGGCGCAATGATGTCCAGCCCTGACTGCAATTCCATGTTGGTCCAAAATTTGGGCTATATCATGCGGATGTGCAATATCCATTACCATTGAAAGGACTCCACCTCTATTGCTTGCTGATGGGCCCAAAATGGAAAGGCCAGGAATTTGCGCTACCTTTTCTATGGCATAGGTAATTAATTCTTCTTCAACTTTCGCAACATTTTGCATACCAATAGCAGTCAAATAATCAATGGCGG
>JBDKSY010000081.1:0-47728 GCA_039680395.1 Anaerolineaceae bacterium
CTTGCTGATGGGCCCAAAATGGAAAGGCCAGGAATTTGCGCTACCTTTTCTATGGCATAGGTAATTAATTCTTCTTCAACTTTCGCAACATTTTGCATACCAATAGCAGTCAAATAATCAATGGCGGCTCCAAAACCAATGCCCTCAGCAATAGCAGGAGTGCCTGCTTCAAATTTATATGGTAATTCATTTGGAGTGAATGTGCGCAGTGCTACTTTACGGATCATATCTCCACCACCCATGAATGGTGGCATTTCTGCCAGGATCTTTTCTTTACCATATAAGAATCCAATTCCCGTCGGTCCAACCATCTTATGAGCTGAAACTGCCATGAAATCAGCATCCAGATCTTTGACCGATACTGGAAAATGCGGAACGGATTGAGCGCCATCCACCAGGGCTAAAGCCCCTGCTTGATGGGCCAACGCAATGATCTCTTTTGCTGGATTGATCGTTCCAAGTACATTGGACATTTGTGTGAATGCCACCAGTTTTGGCTGCAATTCAAGTAGTTTACGGTAGCTCTGCAGATCCAACAAACCTTCATCAGTTACCGAAATGAACTCTAATCTGATATTCTTTTCAGCAGCCAGTATTTGCCAGGGAACGAGGTTTGCGTGATGTTCCATCTCCGTCAAGATGACAACATCGCCTGCCATCAGGTTCTTTCTACCCCATGTATAGGCTACTAAATTGATAGCTTCCGTTGCATTTCGTGTGAAAATGATCTCTCGCGTTGAAGCGGCATCAATGAATTTTCTGACTTTCTCACGAGAAATTTCATATGCCTGTGTAGCTTCTTCTGCCAGTGTATGAATGCCACG
The DNA here is from genome assembly GCA_039680395.1 of Anaerolineaceae bacterium. Lineage (GTDB taxonomy): Bacteria > Chloroflexota > Anaerolineae > Anaerolineales > Anaerolineaceae > UBA4782. The sequence goes on from JBDKSY010000081.1 coordinate 825, forward strand.
ATGAATATTGGCATTCATCGTTCGATAATAATCATCCATCGCCAGAATTACTGACGCAGGTTTTTGAGAGGTGGCAGCAGAGTCAAGGTACACCAGTTTTACCCCTGGTTTTACCTCTCGGGTTAAAATCGGGAAATCAACTCTATAAGGGTTCACAGGCACACCTTTTTCTTTATTCTGCTTGAGGTAAATCTTTTTTTACAGCCCGTTTCTGGGGATAACGGATATGTTGCGAATTCGCTGGATACCATAAGATATGATCTGGAACCATCCAACCATCCGTTAAAAAGACATCCGTTCTGAATTGTACTGCGACCATTTTTGAGTCAACCTGAACAACTATACCCTTCAACCAACCTCGTATTCTCTCGCCATCTTTTTCGTGATCACAAAAAACTTCAACAATATCCCCTACATCAAATGTTAATCCTGGATCAGGAGCTCGCATAAAAGAAATGGATGACATTCCACTCTCCATATTAAAAATTAATCATATAAGTATATCATATTATAGACTTCATCTTCTTTTGTATTGCAGTATGAAATCTATTTCTCACCCCTTCAAAAGGGATCCGTTCCATAATGGGGTCAAAAAATCCTTCGACAATCAACTTCTCGGCTTCCTTTTGAGGGATACCTCGGCTGACAAGATAAAAAAGCAGATCTGGATCAATCTTCCCAATTGTTGCACCATGAGTGCATCGCACATCATCAGCCAGGATTTCCAATCCAGGGATCGAATCCGCCCGAGCGTTCCTGCTGAGTATTAGATTTCGATTTGCCTGATATCCATCGGTTTTTATTGCTTCTGGCGCTACATAGATCATTCCTTGCCAGACTGAACGACTTTCATCCAACAGTGCGCCTTTAAAAAGCAGGTCACTGGTAGTATTTGGTGCCAAATGGTTTTGCTGGGTATCATGGTCAAGGTGCTGATGATTATTTGTGAAGTAAAATCCAGACATTTTTCCTTCTGAACCCTGTCCATGCAAAGTAATCTCAGAGAAATTCTTTGTCAGTCGGCTGCCTATTGAGCCAAATATCCAATCCACACTCCCATCTTTCTCTACAATCGCACGTTCATGCGTAAAGTTCCAAACATTTTGGCCCCAGGATTGCAGCTCAACAAATCTCAAATGAGCACCAGGTTGAATCAATAATTCAACATTTCCTGCATGAAATAATTGACCTTCAGTATCATCAGGTGATGCCGATTCATGAACATAAGTTACACTGGCGCCTTCATCCAGGTAAACCAGGATATGACTGATATACGCAAGATCAATTCCCTGACCCCATAACAGGCTGTGCAGGGGCGCTTCTATCTTCACATTTTTTGGCACAAACAAAAATACACCCTGCCTGGCAAATGCGCCTGCCAGAGCAGCAAATTTTCCTTCTTGTGGCGAGACTACTTTACCAAGTACTTTTACCAGTAACTCTGGGTATTTTCGCTCTGCAGAGTGCAGATCAGTAAAAATTACTCCTTTTGAAGATAGTTCTTCACTGAGAACTGCTTTTGTGGTTTCTGCATTCTGGATTAGCTGTCCACCATGAGATTTCCCGGCTAAAGGTTTTAATAAAGTAGATGGGATTCTTTCCTGTCTGGAATATCCATCCATGCCGGCTAAATGGAACATGTCAGAACGCAACTCATGAACATCGGTTCTGCGCCATGCTTCATCTTTTATTGTGGGCATTGGAGTATTCTGAAATGCTTCCCATGATTTTCTTCGGTAATCGCAAATCGCGTCATCCTGGCAAAATCCCGGCATCATCTCGCCAGTAAAGCAGAATTCCGGCGCAATGGATGACTCGACTCGACGTTTTCGGGTAATAATGGTGGGTGCTTCTTGCATTCTCTTATCTCATTTCTATCCGACTGAACCAGCCATTTGTAGCTGGACCAACCGGTTCATCTCAACAGCATATTCCATAGGAAGCTCTTTTACCAATGGCTCGATGAAACCTGAAACGATCATCGATGTGGCTTCTTCTTCGCTTAATCCTCGGCTTTTCAGGTAGAACAACTGCTCTTCACCAACTTTTGATACCGATGCTTCGTGCCCAATGGACACATCTTCTTCATCGATCTCCATGGTTGGATAAGTGTCTGAGCGAGCTTGTCGATCCAACAGAAGTGCATCACACACCGTATTCGATTTCACCCGTTCAGCTCCATCAATCACTTTCACCAATCCCCGGTAAGACGACCTGCCATTACCTTTACTGATAGATTTCGAAGTTATCTTGCTGGTCGTATCCGCTGCAAAGTGGAGCATTTTTCCACCTGCGTCCTGGTGTTGTCCATTGCCGGCAAACGCCATCGAGAGGATTTCACCATGCGCCCCTTTCCCCATCAGATAACAGGAAGGATATTTCATGGTGACTTTAGAGCCTATATTGGCGTCCACCCATTCCATGGTGGCATCTTCGTGCACCAGAGCACGCTGCGTTACCAGGTTATACACATTGGTAGACCAGTTTTGAATGGTTGAATAGCGCATGCGGGCGCCTTTTTTAACGATGATTTCGATCACGCCACTGTGGAATGAGTTCGTAGAGTATTGAGGTGCAGTACAACCTTCTACATAATGCACTTGTGCTCCTTCATCAACAATGATCAGTGACCGTTCAAATTGTCCAATATTGGCGACATTCAATCGGAAGTAAGCCTGTAAAGGAAGATCAACTTTCACCCCTTTTGGTACATACACAAAAGAACCACCAGACCACACAGCACTGTTTAATGCTGCGAATTTATTATCTTCAATTGGCACGACAGTACCAAAATACTCTTTAAACAGATCAGGATGTTGCTGTAATCCATGCTCAATGCTCAAGAAAATCACACCCTGTGCAGCAAGATGCTCCTGGATGCTGTGATAAACCATTTCTGATTCATATTGCGCTCCAACACCAGCCAGGAATTTTTGTTCCGCCTCAGGAATACCCAGTTTATCAAAGGTGTTTTTTATCGTTTCCGGGACATCGTCCCAATTTTTACTTTCAGCTTCTGTGGGCTTTACATAATAGTAAATATCATCCAGATCCAATTGCGAAAGATCAGCCCCCCATGTGGGAATGGGTCTTGTTTGATAATGTTCGAGTGCCCGTAAACGAAAATCAAGCATCCATTGAGGTTCATGTTTCATGGCAGAGATCATCTCTACCACCTGGCGATCCAACCCTTTACGAGATTTAAATACCGAAACATCTGGATCTATAAACCCATACTTATATTCACTGATCTTTTCCAGGAAATCTGCCTTCTGTTCGTTGCTCATAACAACCTCCGCGGTACCTCTAAAATCAGGCAGTTACCCCGTTCATATATTTTTCTCGCACCCAATCATACCCACGTTCTTCCAGATGCAGAGCCAGTTCAGCATCACCTGATTCAACGATCCTTCCATCCAGCATAACATGCACAAAATCGGGTTTGATGTAATTGAGAATTCTCTGATAATGAGTGATCAACAAGATTCCCAGGTCGGATCCACTCAAAGTATTGATCCCCTCAGAGACTATACGCAATGCATCAATATCCAATCCAGAATCGGTCTCGTCAAGGATGGCAATTTCAGGTTTTAAGATTGCCATTTGCAATACTTCAGCTCGTTTTTTCTCGCCACCTGAAAATCCCTCATTGAGATACCTTCCCGCAAATACCGGATCCATTTTTAGCAATTCCATTTTTTCTCGTAGAATCTTTCGAAATTCCACGATCGGTACACCTTTGTCTTCTGGATTGGCAGCTTTCCTTCTTGCATTCACTGCAGTGCGAAGAAAATTGGCAACAGTAACCCCTGGAATCGAAACCGGATATTGAAAAGCCAGGAACATACCCATTCTTGAGCGTTCATCTGCGCCTTTATCCAAAATGCTTATTCCGTTAAGGAAGATATCACCGCCAGTGATCGTATATGCAGGATGTCCCATCAGCGCGTTTGCCAAAGTGGATTTGCCCGTTCCATTAGGCCCCATGATGGCATGGACTTCACCCTTTTGTACAACCAGATTGACGCCTTTCAATATCTCTTTCTCGCCAATATTCACATGCAAGTCGTATATTTCCAATCCTGACATTCGAAAACTCCTGTTAATCGCAGATAATCTGCGTAATCATTTTTCTTTTTCGGCAAAATTATAGCACACGCAATTAATAAGGTCAATATTTATGATATTATTCTAATATATTGACAATAATTCACTCCTTGGTTATACTCCGTATCAGGTATGAAAATGAAAAGTACTCGAGAGCGGATTATGCAATCCTTATTAGAACATTCTCGCACTTCTATTGCCGAATTAGCACAGGAAGCGGGGATCAATACCATTTCTGTTCGACACCATCTGGATGCCCTTCAGTCAGAAGGTATGGTAAACGCTGAAGAAGAACGGCATGGTGTTGGTCGTCCAAGATTGGTTTATTTTCTCACTGAAAAAGGACAAGAACACTTCCCAACTCGATATTTTCGTCTGACCAATCAACTTATCGACCAAATGAAACAAGTACTGCCTGTTGAAACCATTCAACAGATATTTGCAGGGTTGGCTAATGATATCTCTTCTGAACAAGGGAAACGAGCTTCCGCTCGACCTCTCGAAGAAAAGTTGAATATATTAAAAGAATTGCTTGCAAGAGAAGGTTTTATTGTGGAATGGGATAAAGACGAAGATAGTTATCATCTTCGCGAAATCTCCTGTCCATACATGCATATTGGTCAGAATCACCCAGAAGTATGCACCCTTGATCAAACGATCATTGCGAACATCCTTAATGTTCCTGCACAGAAGATCACCTGCGTACTGAGTGGAGATAATCTCTGTACCTATGTGATTCCTCGCAACTCAATGGAGACAGAAAATGACCGAACAACCCGGCAGTAATCAAGCCCATTGGCAATCTGAGCAAACTGACCCAGAACTAACCGGTAAATTGCGAGAAGGTTTACGCGAAATAACAGATCCTGAAATTGGTTTGGATATCATTCAGCTTGGTTTGATTCGAGATGTAAAGATTGAACCTGATTTCGCCCTCATAAAAATGATCTTAACCACTATTTACTGCCCTTATGGTCCTGCCATGATGGAAAAAACACGAGAAAAAGCCGAGCAAGTTTTAGAAAGACCTACCCGGCTTGAATTAGGGATGGAAATGTGGGATTACTCAATGATGGAAGATGGCGCTGCTGAAAATTGGGGTTGGTTCTAATTTCCTAACCCAATTTAAATAAATTCAACAACTTCATAGCAAATGGCATATTTCCACCAACTTTGATCCTACCCTGCATAAATGCAGTGGCTGGATCCAATTTTCCCGTAAAAATCCGTATGCAATCTTGTGTATTTGCAGTGAGCGTTACTGTTGGATTTGGTTGAGCACCTTCTCTTACTTTGCATTGCTTATCCTTGATTTCTACCGTCCATGACCGTACTTCTTTATCTTTCAAATCGAACTGAACTCTGGCGTCAATACCTTCAGATTTTTCAGGTTGAAAAGCAGTTGGAATGAATTGAAAAAATTGCTCAACATTTAATTCTGTCATGATGGTTTCCTCCGTCCATTAGTATAACGACAAATGGAACGGGCTGCCAGTGCAGCCCGTTTTCTTTATATCTAAGAGTTATATATAGATTCTAAAAAGCTTTATCAGTAGTCCATTCTTTCCAGACTTTACCAACCAGAGCTGGGCTGGGTTTCAATGTGGGTTTGCCTGGTATCCAACCAGAAGGTGTCACTTCGCCGGTGGCTCGAACATGCTGAAATGCTTTTACCTGGCGTAATAATTCATTGACATTTCTACCAACTTCAGGAGTTAACACTTCCATTGCACGAATGACAAAATCCGGGTCAATAATGAACCGACCTCGAATATCCACTCCAGCTTCTTCATCGTACACACCATAGATTTCACCTACCCTGCCACCCCCATCAGACAGCATGGGGTATGGAATACCCCCCGGCACCATCTTCGATAGTTCTTCTTCGTGCCAGATCTTATGGGAAAATCTGCTATCAACACTTATCGCAAAAACTTCAACCCCCAGTGCTTTTAGTTCACTATATTTGACGGCAACTGCCGATAATTCTGTTGGTCAGACAAATGTAAAGTCACCTGGATAGAAACAAATAACGATCCATTTTCCTTTGTAATCGGATAATTTGATATTTTTAAATCCGCCATCAAAATAAGCATTTAATTCAAAATCAGGAGCGGGTTTTCCTACCTTCGCAAGCATTTTTGATGCCTCCTTTTTTATTTCAGGAAGTAGACCTTCGGAGAGTTTTTCTCCTTCAGGGATAATTGGCCCTTGAGTTGGCTTTACGCAAGATAATTTTTGTTCAGTCATGCACACCTCCTTATTCGTATTTTGTACTGATAATTCCTACCTTGTATATAGTATACATCAAGTTTATTTTTTTGATAATTCTGCATATTGAGTTGCCTCACCAGATGCATTTCTCCGACCATCATTGCAGTTGATCTACCAGGGATATCATTTGTAGATCATTCATATACCTTCCCGCAAGTGGCATATAATTCATACAAGAAAGAATTTCCAGAGAGGTAGCTTATGATACGTTCGATTTCTTTTTCCCAGGATGGTTCCATACAGGAAGGATTAACGATTCAACAGATGAAATCGGCGATAACCCAGGAAGAGAACCTGCTCTGGGTTCATCTTGCTAACCCGACACAAGAAGAGACAAAATCCATTCTCTCTGACCTGTTTTCTTTTCATCCTTTGACGATAGAAGATTGCCAGAGCCTGGGTTATCAACCCCCTAAAGTAGATGACTTCATCGAATACTTATTCATCATCATGCATGCTGTTCAGTCGGACCATGATTCTCAAAAAATGGATACGAACGAATTGAATATCTTCCTTGGAAGTAATTATTTAGTGACCTTTCATCAAGAAGATTCTTTGACATCCATAGAAAATATCTATGGCAGGTTAAAAAGGGATTCCAGAATTCACCAGTTTGGAACTGATTTTTTGTGCCATGCCATTCTGGATGTTGTGGTAGATGAATATTTTCCAATTTTGGATGCTATGGATGAAGAAATCGAAGTATTGGAAGATAAAGTCCTTGAGACTCCCGAACCTGGCGTATTGGAACGGATCCTATTTCTTAAGCATAATGTGATGGAGCTTCGACGCATCGTAGCTCCTCAGCGTGATGTCATTAACCGTTTAAGCAGAGATGAATATCGCCAGATTGACCAGCAATCGAAGATTTATTTCCGAGATATCTATGATCATCTGGTGCGAATTCAGGATATGAGTGAATCCATCCGCGACCTGGTTTCAAGTGCTCTTGATATTTACCTTTCCTCTACCTCTCTCAAGTTGAATAACGTAATGAAGGCTCTGACGATAGTTTCCACCATTTTCCTGCCCATTACCTTTCTGGCAGGTATTTATGGTATGAACTTTCATTACATGCCTGAACTTACCTGGCGACTAGGTTATCCCATGGTTTGGCTCCTCTGTTTACTGATCATTACTTTCATGCTGCTGTTCTTTAAAAAACGGGGTTGGTTCTGATCTCATCCTAATGTAGATTCTTCACCTTACACTCTATTAATAGACTATAATATTTTGCATTAAGTTAAAATCTCCGAGGAGGTTTGCATGGTTCATGTCTTAACTGATAGCTGCGCAGATTTGAGTCCCGAATTACTGCATCGCTTTGAAATTGGGGTGATCCCTTTATCGGTATATATCAACGATAAGACTTACCACGATGGTAGTGAAATATCATCGGACTTGTTGTATTCTGAAGTAGAAAAAGGCGGTCAACTCCCTAAAACTGCAGCACCTGCTGTAGGAGAATTCATTGAATTTTTTAAACAATATCCAGGTGATATTATTTTTATCAGTATTGGTTCTAAACTTTCAGCAACAAACCAAAATGCTATCTTTGCTGCTCAATCCTTGCCCAATCAGAATATTCGGGTTGTAGATTCGGCCAATCTTTCTACAGGGATAGGTCTATTGGTGTTAGCTGCAGCTGAAATGCGTGATAAAGGTGCATCTGTAGATGAAATTGATAACTATGTATCATCGCTTGTCCCACAGGTAAATACTTCTTTCGTGATTGATACTCTGGATTATCTATATAAAGGTGGAAGATGCTCCACAATGGAAAGTATCATGGGAAGTCTGTTGAGTATTCACCCTATCATTGAGGTACGCCATGATGGCACACTTGGAGTACGTCAAAAGGTGAGAGGTTCAGGTACAAAAGGGATGGATACATTGATTGATACCTTTAAATCCAACCTGGAAAATATTGACCTGCATAGAGTTTTTATTACCCATAGTGGTGGAGATATCGATCCAAACTATATTAAAGAAAAGCTAGAAGAAGTGGCAAAAATAGATGAAATTTGTATCACACATGCTGGTGCAACCGTTTCCAGTCATTGTGGTCCAAAGACCATAGGTATTCTTTACCTTATGAACTAAGCAGGATTTTTTCTGATTATAAACCGTCTGATTTAATTTCAGACGGTTTTTTATTAGCGAATCTAGAAATGTAAATTCTCGGAGCCGCGAGAAATATTATTCAAAAACTCCATGCGAGACGCAATATTGGTTCGAAAACTACCCAACATAGCCGATGTTGTCATACGCGCATCGTGCTTTTTTACACCACGGATCATCGAACAGAGGTGAAGTGCTTCTATAACCACTCCCACACCCACAGGATTCAACAACTCCTGTATGAATTCCGCAATCTGGCGGGTCAACCTTTCCTGCACCTGCAGACGATGAGAAAACATATCCACTATCCTGGGAATTTTAGATAATCCAATGATTTTCTCTTTCGGAAGATATGCCACATGTGCTCTACCAATGAATGGAAGCATGTGATGTTCACATAGACTGAAAAACTCAATATCGCGAACAATTACCATTTCGTCATAATCAACATCAAATAAGGCATCATTTACCATTTTCACAGGATCTGTACGATACCCTGCTAAAAGTTCGTCATACATGCGCGCCACGCGTTCAGGTGTTCGTTTCAAGCCCTCGCGCTCTGGATCTTCGCCTATGGCAACCAATATTTCACGCGCTGCTTTTTCGATAAGGTCACAATCCACTTCGGTTTCGGTGATTAAATCTGCTGCTTCATAGACACGACTTTTTGGATGAGACATAATATCCCTCACGTTCTTTATTTCTTCCGATGTAATAATTCTTCCGTCATCTCTTTTAAAATACCCAGATATACTTCATCTTTGATTGATAGGTGTAATGCCTGCAAAGCTGACTGGGTTAACTTCTCAGCTTCCTTTTCAACGTACTCTCTCGCCCCACATTCCTCTAGTTTCTGTGCCAGTTCTTTTGCCTTTTGGGGGTTACCAATACCAGATTTCCAGATTTCAGCAAAATTTTCGCATCGGCTCAAACCATAGATCACAGGTAAAGATTTTTTACCTTCTACCAGATCACTGGCAGTGGATTTTCCGGTTTGACTTTCATCACCCCAAATACCCAGCCAGTCATCCACAACCTGAAAAGCCAACCCTAAAGACTCTCCAAAATGGCCTAAATGGTTAAGAGTCTCTGGAGTTGTGCCCGAAACTATCCCCCCCATTTTCATACAGCAAGAGGTTAATGCCGCTGTCTTTCCGGCGATCATCTTCCAATAATCATCGGTACTTATCTGAGTTTCTTCCTCATACTCCATATCCAGGAATTGTCCATAAGTTAATGCCAAACAGGTACAGTCCAACAATTCAGCAGCCATTAAAACCTGTTCTGCTGAAAGGTGCTTTGTCAGGCCCAGCACGCTGTTTCTAGCCAGACTGAACATTAAGTCGCCAGTGTTAACAGCTTGAGGTACTCCCCATATTGACCAGACAGTAGGTCTCCCCCGGCGCTTTTCAGAATTATCTTCAATATCATCATGAATAAGAGAAAAATTATGGATCAATTCTATACCGGCAGCAGCAGGTAGTGCTTGTTGCCAGTCTCCTCCAGTGCCTGCACAGGCAAGAAGCGTTAAAAGTGGTCGCAGTCGTTTCCCCTGTGCCTTCTGTCCACTTCCTTCTCCTTCCCAACCCATGTGGTAAGCAAGCATGAGCCGTAATTTACCATCGGGAACTTGATCAATAACATTCTTTAAGGTCTGTTCAATTTCCCTGCGCATTACGTTCATTAATTCTGATGTATCCATAAATCAACTGGCTTTCTGCTTTATCAATCGGGTATTCTTAAGTTCATCCAGGTTTCTGCACCCTGTTGCAAACATGGCGATTCGCAATTCATTCACAAGATAACCAATCAGGTTTTCAACCGAATCCTCGGATATTTTTACTGCTCGAATAAAAGGTCCAGCTAACCCACAAAGCGAAGCTCCAAGTGCAATTGATTTAGCGATATCAATACCATTTGCAATTCCGCCTGAAGCAAAAGTAAGCATATGCGGTATTTGAGTTTTGATCTGCTCAAGACATGCAGTTGTTGGGATTCCCCAGCCATGAAAATCTGAGGCGATCCTCCGATTTGTAGGATCTTCGATTCGATGAGACTCAACCTGTGACCATGACGTTCCACCTGCCCCAGCCACATCAATAGCTTGAACACCAACTTCCCATAACTGCTTCGCCACCTTGCCTGAAATTCCCCATCCTACTTCCTTCACGATAACCGGTACAGGAAGTTCATGGCAAACATCCTCTATCTTAGATAACAATCCAACAAAATGGTGGTCTCCTTCTGGCTGCAGGGCTTCCTGCAAAGAGTTCAGGTGCAGGTAAAGGGCATCAGCTTCCACCATTTCCACCGCTTTTCGACAATGGTCAATAGTATATCCATAATTGAGCTGTACAGCGCCCAGATTGGCAAACAACAAAATATCAGGAGCGACCGAGCGAATTTGAAATGTATAAGCCAGATTGGTATCTTCGATAGCTGCACGTTGTGACCCCAACCCCATCGCCAAACCATGCTTCTGAGCTGCCTGCGCAAGATTGCGATTGACTTCAGCAGCTTCAGGCGTTCCACCGGTCATCGAGGAAATTAAAACAGGTGCCTTCAATTGCTTTCCGAATATTTTGATCTTTGTATTTACTTCATCCAGATTCAATTCTGGTAAAGCATTATGATTAAAACGATACTCGTCAAATCCTGACTGTAAGCCAGAATGAACATCTTTTTCAACATTTATTCGAATATGGTCAGCTTTACGCGATGGAAGCAAGGAATTATCGGGCATTTTGCCTGCTTTCGAAACGTTTTTGTCTTTTTTGTGTTTTTGAGTATACCAGACAAACATTCTGTCTAAATACTAATTATATGGAACTATTTTATAATACCACTTGACAGATTTTCGTCCTGCAATTAAAGTCAATTTAGAATTCTTTCGGAGGATTTAACATGGATGAAACTTACGAAGCAGTACGCGATGTGATTGTAGATGTGATGAAATGCGACCCCGCTGCAGTAAAACCTGAAACTCGTTTTATCGAAGATCTCAACGCAGATTCAATGGATCAATTCTTCTTGATTGATGGCTTCTGTGAAAAATTCGATCTTACTATCGCTGATGATGAAGCGCGAAATATCAAGACTGTCACAGATGCGGTTACATACATAGATAAGCACAAGAAATAACCAACACTGAATAGATTGTTGATCCGTCCTTTGCTGATCAAATAATTTATTCCAAATAACCTCGTCAGTTTTTTTGGAGGGGTTTGCTTAAACAACAATCCTTCAATTAATTTTGAAGGATTGTAAAGTTTAATTATAGCCAGTATTACTAACTTTTTTTACTACATCAATAAACCTGGAATATCTTCAGGATAATGTGCGATCTTTGCTCCGGCTGCTTCAAGTGCTTCGATTTTTTCTTGTGCAGAACCACTTGATCTCTCAATAATGGCGCCAGCATGTCCCATGCGGGTTCCAGCAGGTGCTGTTTGCCCTGCGATAAAAGCAACCACAGGTTTTGTATATCCCTTACTGATCATCTTTGCTGCCTGTTGTTCTTCCAAACCACCAATTTCACCAATGAGAACCACCTTTTCTGTGTGTGGATCATTTTCCATCAAATCTAGAATATCTGTAAATCCTGTTCCTACGATAGGATCTCCCCCAATTCCAAGACACACACTTATCCCTATACCAGAACTCTTCAGTATACTGGCAATTTCATAGCTAAGTGTTCCCGATCGAGAAACCAGACCTACATTCCCTGGGATGGCAATATCCTCGGGAATTATGCCAATTTTTATTTCGTTTGGTACCAGCATTCCAGGAGTGTTTGGACCAATTAAAGTGATTTGCTGCTGCTTTAAATACCAGCGTATCCTCATCATATCTTGAATGGGTATACCTTCAGTTATTACGAATATCAATTTGATTCCCGCATCAGCGGCTTCAAAAATAGCATCGGTTGCTGCGCGTGCTGGAACAAATATCACACTCGTATTGGCACCACTCACATCTACAGCAGTCTTAACACAATCGAACACCGGTACTTTTCCATCCAATACCCATTCACCACCTTTACCTGGTGTAACCCCTGCCACAATAGGTATTGTAAATTTCAACATTTGTTGAGTATGGAATAACCCTTCGTGCCCTGTGATTCCTTGAATTAAGAGACGTGTATCTTTATTAATGAGTATTCCCATTTGGCACTCTCTGCGAAAATTCAACTGCCAGCCTGGCAGCTTCGCTCAAACTGCTGGCAATATTTAAATTTCTTTCCATCAGAATTTGCATTCCCTCTTTTGCGTTGGTACCACTAAGACGCACAACGATTGGGATCTGGTTATCAATTTCATATAAAGCTGCAATGATCCCACGAGCCACTTCATCACATCTTGTTATGCCACCAAAAATATTGATAAGAACCGTTTTAACATAGGAATCAGAAAGAATGATCTTAAGTGCAGCACCAACTTTCTCAGAATTTGCCCCACCACCGATGTCAAGGAAATTCGCTGGTTCGCCGCCATAGCTATTGATGAGATCCATGGTTGCCATCGCCAATCCAGCTCCATTAACCATACAGCCTACTTTTCCCTTCAGAGGGATATATGATAGTCCGAACTTCCTTGATTCAGTATCAATGGAATTATCAGTTTCTAGCCAGCGCATCTCAGCAAGTTCAGGCTGCCGAAATAACGCATTATCATCAATGATCATTTTTCCATCAAGCGCTATCTGGCGATTGTCTGGTGTGATCACTAATGGATTTATCTCCACCAGTGATGCATCGCAATTTCGGAATACCTGCCACATATTCGAAAGCACTTTCGCAAATTGCCGCCAATATTGTCGTGAAAGATCCATATAAATGGCAACTAAACGGGCATGATATTCCTGAATTCCCAAAAGCGGGTTGATTGGAAGGCGGATAATTTTTCCTGGAGATCGTAATGCTACCTCTTCGATATCCATCCCTCCTGAACCTGAAGCCATGAGAACAGGTAACCCTGCCTCTCGATCAATTGTGATTGCCAGGTATATCTCCTGTGTAAAGATCACTGCTTCTTCAATCAGAACTTTGTGAACAGGAAGACCCTTTATTTCCGTTCCCAGAATATAGGCTGCGATTTCTTCAGCTTCTTTGGCACTTTTTGCCAGTCGTATACCCCCAGCTTTTCCTCGCCCACTGACTAAAACTTGTGCTTTCACAACAACGGGTTCACCTATTTCATCTGCAATTTGCTTTGCTTCTCCAGCATATGGAGCAATTTTCCCCCTTGGAACTGGAATTCCATACTTGTTAAAAATCTGTTTAGTTTGATATTCGTGCAACCTCATGCAGTTCCACCCGATTTAGATGAGATGCCTTGCTAAATCTTAGTAAATTATAGTCCATTCACCACGAAGATACAGCCCGGGTTTTCCGGGCTGTACCTGAATTTCAGCTAAATTATCCTACGCTCCCTTAAGAAAATCATCGAGCGCCTGTTTGCTGATACGATATGCATTTCCTATTTTTCTAGCTTTCAATTCACCAGCTGAAATTGCAGCCATTACATCTTCTTCAGAGACTTTGAGTACTGAAGCTGCTTCAGAAGGAGTCATGACATCACTGGCTGCAGCACCACCAGCCGCTGCGGCACCTGCAGCACCTTGCTGCTGAGCAGTGCCCATACCCTGCAAGGTTTGAGAAATTACACCACCGATTCCCATCCCTGCGCCAATGCCTGCAGTCAACCCTGCGCCACCACTCGGATTCTGTGCAGCAGCAAGAGTTGCATCAGCCACCTGTAGACGAGTATAGGTATCCAGATCCAAAACACCCATTTGCTTTAATTCTTCCAGTGATTTTTCAGCAGGTTTCAGGCTGGAAATATAGAATGTCTTCAAGAGCAAGCCAATTGCTGCAAAATCATCCTGAGCTTTTGCCCGCACACCAGCGCCAAGTTCCTCAGTTAACCCGATCAACTCAACAACACTTTTCTTGGCAGCGGTTTCTCCAAGCAGATCCTGAAGCTTCGAAAGCAGCATAGAACGTAAACGGTTCTCGATATCAGACATGCGGTAGATGCCCTGCGCACCCACAATTTGTGTGACAAATTGTTGTGGATCAGATATCTGCACGCTGTAGCTTCCAAAGCCCTGCATTAAAGCCACACCAATACCCATACCCGGGTTACGCACGATTATTGGCTGAGGTGTACCCCATTTACGATCTGCAAACTCTTTCATCGAAACATAATAAACTTCGGCAGTGAAAGGAGTACGGTCATTAAAAGCTTTACCAATCACATCTATTAATTTTGGAATGTTGGCAGTGACAATAGTATGGCGGCCTGGGATAAATGTATCGAGAGCTTTACCATCCCTGAAGAAGATCACACGCTGCGATTCTCGCACAATAACCTGCGAGCCAATTCGCAAGTCAGCTACACCTGTTTCTGGGAAACGATGTACAAGCTCATCTGCCATCTCATTTGGATATTCAACTACATCAAAAATTCTAGCCATTATCTCTCTCCATTATTCAAAATAGATGAACTTAATGCTCACCCTCTGTTCCACCACGCATCACTTCACCGCGGCGGTTGAATGCATCTACACATCGTTGAGCAATACTGGTCAATGCGCGAATTGATGCAGGTAATCCATCCGTACCAATGGATGTTTCTACATTATCAATTCCATGCTTTACTTCATCAACAAGCTCAAGTAATGTAAGGTCATATTGATACATCTTTGCGAGTTCTTCTTCGTTAACTTTGGCAGCTTCAAAAAAACTGGAATATCCATAAGAAGCAGTGCGAACTCTGTCAATGAATTGGCGGAATTTTATTGAAGCAGCTTCCAGGTCATCAATCAACCCTATCTCACCTTGCGCAATTAAATCTCGTTGCAACGCAGAAATTCGTTGCCATTGCTCTTCATATCTTTCTGCGACCTCCGAACGGAGTATTTTATCAGCCATACGCCGATTGGTTCTTTCAACGTATCCTTTAAAACCAGGAATTTTACTTAATAATTTTTTAAAAATATCCTGGTATCCAGTAACCTGTTCATATAAATCGCTCATTGGTCCTCCTGAATTTAAACAAATCTAATTTTCTAATCATTATTATAGCAATAATCGCACTCTCTTTATCTAGAAAATCTGGGGCAAACATTATTTTAACATTATTCCTTGTAAGGTGTTTGCAAGGTCTCCCACTTGCATTCGAATAAGGTTTTGTCTATAATAAGCTATGATATCCAATCGCGAAAGGAGGTGAAAATCATGTTATTCGCACCGAAGGAAAAGGGACAAGGCCTCGTAGAATATGCCTTAATTCTCGTTTTAGTCGCGGTAGTCGTAATCGTAATCCTTGCTTTGCTTGGTCCAACAATCGGAAATGTATTCAGCAATATCGTAGGCGCTATCTAAATTTCTTATATTATTTCATGGCTGCGAGAGAGCTCTGTGAATACAGGGCTTTTTCGTTTTTATTGCATATTTCCACCCTACAGTTTTCTTAAGTGGCATAAAGCATGCATCTTGTTTGTTTTGATATATAATGATTTTGTATATTCCATGCCCATAATGGAGGAGGACTCTATGGCAACAGGTGGAAAGAAAACAGGTCGTCTTTTTATACTGGTAGCTTTGATTTTAATACTTATAGTTGTGGCAGCAGTATTCCTGCTGCGAAAACAACTATTTCCATCACCAACTGCTAATGTAGAAACGACTCCGATCCCTTCATCAGATTTAGTAAAGATCGCAGTTCTGGCTCAACCCGTAGTTCATGGAACCCAGATAACTGAAGATCTATTACTTTTCGTTGATTATCCACGGAAAAGCCTGACTGAAGGATTGTTTTATACAGAAGATCAAGTAGTGAATCTCCTGGATAAACGAGTGAAATTTGATCTGGCGCAAGGAACACCCCTTACACCTGGATTGATCACTGAAGCACCAACCGGTTCTTATGCATCGTACCTGATTCCACGAGGCATGGTGGCTGTATCCATCCCGATCAGTCGTCTGACTTCTGTTGCCTATGCACTTCAAGCTGGAGATCATGTAAATATTATTGGTTCTCTGTTGCTTGTTGACCTGGATGCAGACTATCAGACCATTCTGCCAAATTCGACAGGTGTAATTTTATTACCTGGCACTCCCCTGGGAGAAGGAACAACCGGTACAGCAACAGTTCAAAGTGGAGAAGGTTCAGGTGTGGCTGGTAGAACGATCATTGATATGACATTAAATCAGGCGTTATATGTTACACCGTCCGAGGCACAACGATCGCGGTTGATCAGCCAGACCCTTATTCAAGATGTAGTTGTATTATGGGTTGGGAACTTCCCTGAAGGTGAATTAATTGCTGGACCTGCACCAACACCCACTCCAGCTGCAGAAGGTGAAGAACAAGCAGTCACAACAAGTACTGGCAATCCAGATATCATTACTTTGATCGTGACCCCGCAAGACGCCGTTACAATAAATTACTTGATGCTTTCTGGTGCACAGTTAAACCTTGCTTTGCGTGGCGCAGGAGATGATCAGCAGGTTGCCACTGAAGCGGTTACTTTGCAATTCTTAATGGAGCAATATGGGATTCCTTACCCTGTAAAACTGCCATATGGAATGCAGCCCAGGGTAGACCAGATGATTTACCCATCACTTGAGAATGGTCAATAACGGATAGCAAGCCAGTTATTGAGCTATCTTAATCTTTGGAGAACAGCATGCCATCTCAGGAAAAAATCAGAACTCTTTTGGTTGATGATATTACTGAGACAAGAGAGAATCTAAGAAGACTTCTTCAATTCGATGTAAGCATTGAAGTCATAGGTGAGGCGCGTGGTGGCAGAGAAGCCATTGAATTAGCGGCGAAATTAAAACCCGAAGTTGTCGTTATGGATATCAATATGCCAGATATGGATGGCATCCAGGCAACAGAAGGTATTCGGAAAAAAGTACCCTATTGTCAGGTCATTATTCTCTCTGTTCAAAATGACATGCAGTACATGCGCCGTGCAATGGTGGTGGGAGCACGTGATTTCCTAACAAAACCGCCAACCATTGACGAGCTCACTATTGCAGTTCATCGAGCAGGTGAAACGGCAAAAGATGAATTTGCCAAATACAATCAAAGCCTTCAACTTGCAGCAACTCCTGGTTCTACAGGAGTTGGCGGTTCGGTAAATGGGAAAATTATTGCTGTTTATAGCCCTAAAGGTGGTACAGGTTGTACATCAATAGCTACTAATCTTGCGTTGGCAATGGATACCAGCTTAAACAAAGTCGCTCTGGTAGATAGCAGTATGCAATATGGCGATATCCCAATTTTTATCAATGAACAATTAAAAAATTCAGTCCTCGATTTGACAGTACATTCAGATGAATTAGACCCAGAATTAGTTCAGGAAGTTGTTGTCAAGCAGGAAAAAACCGGATTACATGTTCTTGCTGCTCCACCTCGACCAGAGTTGGCAGAAAAAGTAGTAGGTGATCAATTTGGTCAGTTGTTAAATTACATGCGAAATTTGTATAACTACATAATTGTAGATACCTCAACCTACTTATCCGAAGCAGTTCAATCCGTATTGGATATCGCAGATGCGATCGTCTTGATTACTACTCAAGATATACCTGCTATAAAGAATGCAAGTTCATTTTTATTGCTCGCGGATGCCCTGGGAATTTCGCGTAAAAGAGTTCTCTTCGTCCTTAACAAGTTCGATCGAAGGGTTGCCATTCTACCCGAACGTATTACCGTAAACCTGAAACAAGAAGTAATTCTTTCCATTCCATTGGATGATCGCTTCATTAGCAATTCGATCAATCGTGGAATTCCATTATTTTTAGAAAATAAAACTCATCCATTCAGCAAAAGTATGATTACATTGGCAGAAATGGTCAAACAAAGGCTGGAAACATTGGAAGGTACATTTTAATCTGCCACTTGGGAGTAGCTATCAATGTCAATTTTAAAGAGAATTCAGAACGGGGAAAGTAAGCCAGGCAATCCTGCAACAGCTTCTTCGCCTGTTCCGCCCCAAACACCTCATCAACCTCAACAACCAACATTGCAGGCGCGTCGAATCACAGCGCCAACTTCCAACATCGGGCAGGACACTTATCAGGATTTAAAGACACGAGTACAGAACAAATTGCTTGCTGGTTTGGATCCCAGCATGGATGTCACGAAAACCGCAGAAGTTCGAACCACAATTCAGGAACTTTTTGAATCTATCCTGAATGAAGAGAATATTATCCTCACCCGGCCAGAAAGAGCCAGACTCTTTGAGCAGATTTCCGCTGAAATCCTTGGCTTTGGTCCAATTCAACCGCTGCTCGAAGATGACTCCATTACCGAAGTCATGGTAAACGGCGCAAAGAATATCTACATTGAGCGTAAAGGGAAAATTTACCGGGTCCCTTTAAGTTTCGAATCAAATGCCCATGTAATGCGCATTGTTGACAGAATTGTTGCTCCTCTTGGGCGTCGCGTAGATGAATCCAGTCCTTATGTAGATGCTCGTCTACCTGATGGTTCTCGTGTAAATGTGATCATTCCCCCCATTTCTCTGGTGGGACCTGTTATTACCATTCGTAAATTCGCACGAGACCCCATCACCGTTGACCAACTTATCGAATATGGTACTGCAACACCCGAGGTTATTGAATTTCTTAAAGCATGCGTACAATCCCGCTTAAATGTTGTCATTTCAGGTGGTACTGGTTCAGGAAAGACCACTTTACTCAATATCCTTTCCAGTTTCATTCCTGCGGATGAACGCATTGTAACAATCGAAAATGCAGCAGAGTTGCAACTCCGTCAGGAACATGTAGTCACGCTTGAATCAAGACCACCAAACATTGAAAACAAAGGGGAAATCACCATTCGTCAATTGGTTGTCAATGCCCTGCGTATGCGCCCTGACCGCATCATTGTTGGTGAAATTCGTGACGAAGCAGCCATTGATATGTTGCAGGCCATGAACACAGGTCATGACGGGTCAATGACCACCCTTCACTCCAATGGACCTCGTGATACACTTGCACGTCTTGAAACTATGACCTTGATGGCAGGTATGGACCTCCCTGTACGTGCTATTCGTGAACAGGTAGCATCCGCAATTGACCTGATCGTCCACCAGGAACGCTTACGTGATGGAACCAGAAAGATTGCATCACTTTCTGAAGTTGTAGGCATGGAAGGCGATATCATTACGATGACAGAGGTCTTTGCCTTCGAACAAACCGGTTTGGATAATGGACATATTTTAGGAAGATTACGCGCAACAGGGCTTCGTCCGAAATTCATGGAAAAAATAGAGGCATCTGGCATCTCACTTCCGCCCAGTATTTTTGGAATAGGTGTACGAAGATAATGCAGAGGTATTGAATGAACCTCAGTCCCATTCTAATATTAGGCATTGGTGGTGGTTTCGCAATCATTTTGTTGGTTGTTGGCATCGCCGTATCAGTCAAGCGCGATAAATCCCTTGTTGATGAACGCCTGGGAAAATACGTTGATAAAACGCAACAGGTTGTTGATAAAAAGCAATCAACATCTGTCGTAACAGAATGGATTGATCGTAAAGTAGAAGGCTCCAGCACTGGAGACAAGATAAGAAAGAATCTCGCACGTGCTGACCTGAAAATGAAAACCGGTGAGTATATTGCCCTCATCGTGATCTGTGTAATTCTATTGGCATTCCTGGGATATTTTATTGGCGGTCGTTCTATCATTGTTTTCATCATTGGTGGAGTAATTGGTGGTTTCTTACCCGGGATCTATGTGCGTAGTCAGCAAAAGAAACGTCTGGTTCATTTCAATGATCAATTGGGTGATATGCTCAATTTAATGGTGAACGGTTTACGTGCAGGATATTCCACCATGCAAGCAATGGAATCCGTTAGCCGTGAACTACCCAGCCCAATATCTGATGAATTCCGCAGGGTAGTTCAAGAAATGCAACTGGGTATTTCTATGGAAATAGCACTAGACAATCTATTACGCCGTATTCCCAGTGATGACCTTGATCTCATTATTACTGCAATAAATGTTCAACGTGAAGTTGGTGGTAACCTGGCTGAAATTCTCGATACGATTTCGTATACGATACGTGAAAGAGTCAGGATCAAAGGAGAGATCCGGGTGTTGACAACCCAGGTGATGTATTCTGGCAGATTCCTTTCATTCTTACCTTTAATTGTTATGGCCATTCTTTATATGGTTAACAGACCTTACCTGATGGAATTCTTTTCTAAGAGTAGCGGAATTTGCGGGTATGTTGCATTAGGTCTGGCAGCAATTTTGATCGTATTCGGATATATGGCAATGAACAAACTGGGTGATATTGAGGTTTAGCTCCGCATCGGAGGCTTGTATGATCGGTGTAATCGTTATTCTTCTCATAATTCTAATCGGGGGTGGTGCTTTAGTTTATATCGGGATTCGTGCCCCCCAGAACAGCGATGATGATCTGATTCAAGAGCGTCTTGAAGAGTTTCTTCAAAAAGGCGAACAGGTAGACCTCGAAAAACTCGAAATGTCTCGTCCTTTCACTGAAAGAGTACTTTATCCAGTTGCAAGAAAACTGGGACAGGTAGCTGCGAAATTTACTCCTCAAAATGCCCTAAATTCAATCGCTATGCAATTGGAGAGAGCAGGAAACCCTGGCCGGTTGGATCCAACTCTGTTCCTGGCTCTTCAATTTATTGCCCTGGTATTCTTTGGCGGCGTCATATTACTGGTATTTTCAGTCGGACAAACAAAAATGCCGTTTGGGCGGATACTGCTTTTCGCTCTCCTATTTGGTATGTTGGGTTTCTTCTTCCCTCGATTATGGGTGACCAGCAAGATCAATCGTCGTCAAAAATCCATTCGAAGAGCGCTGCCAGATGCATTGGATCTTTTAACCATTTGTGTTGAAGCTGGCTTGGGTTTTGATGCCGCTATGCAAAAAGTAAGTAACAAATGGGAAACGGAATTATCACTTGCCTTTGCGAGAGTAATTAAAGAAGTACAGTTAGGAAAACTAAGAAGAGATGCACTGCGAGATATGTCCGATAAAATTGGTATCCCTGAATTAACCAGTTTTGTCGCAGCAGTGATCCAGAGTGAGCAATTGGGTGTCAGTTTAGCAAAAGTTCTCCGAATTCAATCTGATCAAATGCGAATGAAACGACGGCAGCATGCTGAAGAGGAAGCACACAAAGCCCCAGTAAAAATGTTGATCCCAATGGTGCTCTTGATATTTCCTTCACTGATAATTGTATTGCTTACACCAGCCGCACTCAAATTAATGAGCTCATCATTAGGCAGTATGTTTAAATAAAGAGAGCCAAAATATGATTAACCTGCTGGCGGGAAAGAAAACCCATCCAGCTCTACTTATTTATCACTTCTTATGGCAGGTAGCAGATTGGCTGTTCCCTCCATACTGTGCAGGTTGCGGTACTTTTGGAAGTCGGTGGTGCGCGGTATGCGAAGAAAGTATTCAACCCATCAAGCCTCCTTTATGCAAAATTTGTGGCCAACCTTCTCAGTCCAGTGAAATTTGTGGTGCATGTCAATCTTCACCTCCTGCCTTCACATCATTACAGGCTATTGCTGCATATACTGGGTCATTCAGAAAAGCAATTTTGCAGTTAAAATTTAAAAACGATCTTGGAATAAGCGAGATTTTCGCACAGAAGCTCGCACGACGTATAATAAAAGTAGATTGGCATCCTGATTTGGTAGTAGCGGTACCTTTGAGTAAACAGCACCAAAAAACCAGAGGTTTTAATCAAGCAGAATTATTGGCAAAACCTCTCTCCTGGTTAATTCATGTCCAATATATTCCCGATGCAATAACGCGCATAAAACCTACCTCGTTTCAGGTAGGCTTAACTTCAAACCAAAGAAAAATGAATGTCAGCAATGCATTCCTGGCAATACCAGAATTGGTATCTGGGAAAACAGTACTTCTGGTTGATGATATTGCTACTACCTGTTCCACAATGGATTCATGCAGTCGGGCTCTGATCACAGCGGGAGCAAAACAAGTTTATGCAATTTGTCTTGCAAGAGCTGTACTTGACCAGGATATTTCAATAGATGCATCTTCCTTGGAGAAGAATTCTCCTCTCCAATATTCATCTTATTTAGGAGGCTGAAATGACTCTGAAAGTTGACGTTTATACCCGTAATTTAGAATTAACTGACCAAATGAATGAGTACGTTACTAAGAAAGTCTCCAAACTTGATAGGTTTCTGAACAATATTGACGAAACAAGGGTTGATCTCGGTTTTTCTAAATCAGCCCGAAGCGCAAATGACCGATATTCTGCGCAAATCACAATACGCGGTCGAGGTTTCATCCTGCGAACGGAGGAAAGAGCAGACGATATTTTTGAGGCAGTGGATGAATCGCTGGATAAAATTGAACGTCAGATAGAACGATATAAAGGGAAAAGAGCCCGTGGACGTGGTGATGGAACCCCTGCTTCACAGGTAGTTGAGCAACTGATTCCTGCAGAAGAGGAAGGCATCGAAGAACCTGTCATTGTCCGCAGAAAGGCTTTCACATTAGTTCCAATGGATGAACATGAGGCTTTAGAGCAAATGGCATTACTGGGGCACGAAAACTTCTTTGTCTTCTATAACGCCAATACCAGCAAGATTAATATCCTTTACCGCCGGCTGGATGGCACGTATGGTTTGATTGAGCCATCCATTGGATAACAACTAAATTTCAATCAACACAAAAACAGGTTGCATTGCAATATGCAGCCTGTTTTTCTTAAATTAATTCACCACGTACGCAAGATAAGTTGTTTTCCTTGCAGCAACCTACTTGCTGGACTATAATGGGACGTTGCAATTTTTCGAAAAAGGATAGCGTATGATTGATGTTAATGATCTTCGTAAAGGCGTTACATTTGAACTCGATAATTGTTTATATCGCGTTTTAGAATATAGCCATAATAAACCAGGGCGGGGCAATGCCACCATTCGTATCAAAGCCCGAGACCTGCGCAGTGGTACCACACTGGAAAAGACTTTCCAATCCGGCGATAGAGTTCAAGATGTACGGTTAGACCATCGCATGAGTTCATATCTGTATAACGATGGTAATTTCTATTATTTTATGGATATTGAAACCTTCGAACAGACCACTGTTCGCAAAGATACTATTCAAGAGTATGTCGGTTTACTCAAAGAAAATATGGAAGTCAAGCTGACTTTCTACCAGACAGAAGTTGTAGATGTTGAACTTCCTACAACAGTGGATATGAAAGTTATCGAAGCAGAGACTGCCGTTAAAGGGGATACTGCGACTGGCGTGACAAAAAAGGTGAAAGTCGAAACAGGCCTGGAAGTAATGACACCCTACTTTGTAGTAACTGGGGATATTATTCGTATTGATACTCGCACGGGTGGCTATGTAACTCGTGTCAATGGATAACAGGATATTGCTCTTTCTTGTTATCCTCCCAAAGGGATGACCCTTTCAAAAACGAGTACATCTATGCGCACACCATATGGCACAGAGTGCCCCTATTTCTTTGGCGAATATCATCGAGGTCACGACCAGAATCGTTGTGACCTTATTGGTGCTGCTTCGCCTCCACGGAATTGGACACCATCCTTGTGTAAATCCTGCCAGGTTCCTTCCATCTTACGTGCCAATGGATGTAATCATATGCATCTTTCTGCAGAAGTCCAACCTGGCATTTTCCGATTAGGAAGATCGATTAAAGTTACAGCGTACTGTACCAAATCTCACCAGGATGTGAAAGAACCTCATGTAGGTTGTGGGCATTGTCATGAGCCTATTGATTTTTTAGTAGAAGATACTTCTGGAGACACCAGGTGAAAATAACTGTTCTAATTGATCTGGACGATACATTACTTCGCACAGACGAGTCATTCTTTCCCACTTATATCAAATCACTTGCACAGAAAATAAAAAAGGTTGACCCTGTTCTTTTCTCACAAGAGATGAAGATCATCACAAAGCGCATGTTGGCAAAAAACACGCCAGCGATGACTATGGAGCAAACTTTTGATTCCTATTTTTATGACGCAATCCATGTCGCTCATAATGAAATCGCAGATGTTCTCAATGATTACTACAAAAATGATTATTGCCATCTTCAGAAATTAACAAAACTCTTGCCGGAATCTAAAACCCTTGTGGAGACCGCTTTTGCACTTGGGCACCAGGTCGTAATCGCAACAAATCCTTTTTTTCCTCGTATAGCAACGATGCAGCGTCTGTCATGGGCTGGCATTCCCATGGAAAAATATCCCTTTAGCATTGTTTCGACATATGAGAATTTCCATTTTGCCAAACCCAATCCCGCATATTTTACTGAACTTCTTGCCCAGCTTGGATGGCCTTCAGCTCCAGCAATCATGATTGGAAATCATATGGGAGAAGACATTCTTTCTGCTGATTCACTTGGTTTTCCAACCTTTTTTGTTCAAAGTACAGATAGCTCCAAAAAGGTTGCTACGCATGTTCTGAGCAGTTCAGGTCCGCTATCAGAAGCTATCTCATGGTTGGAAAAGATTTCATCAGCAGAGTTTTCGAATGACTTTTCGACCATACCTGCAATGACGAATGTAATGAAATCAACACCTGCAGCATTAGAAACGCTAACAAAAGATATTCCACCTCAAGCTTGGAATCAACGATCAAATGAAAATGAATACTCATTGAATGAATTATGCTGCTATTTTCGTGATCTTGATAGAGAAGTTTATCTGCCAGGAATTCAACGTGTGATCACAGAAGCCTATGCAAACTTTCCAAATATTGAAACAGAAGCCTGGTCTGAAGAAATGGGGTATATTCACCAGAATGGTAAGCTTGCTTTACAGGATTTCTTTGATTCAAGAATGCAGATGATCAATTTGCTTTCTACCATGAATGACACAACCTGGCAAAGTCAAATAAATTCAGCCAAATATGGGATGATCACTTTTCAGAAGTTAGCTTATAAAATTGTCACTCATGACCAAGAGCTTCTTCGACAGGTAAAAAAGGGATTAAAGAATTAAACATCTTCTATTAATCCTAAATTTTATATGAATTATCTTAATATTTCGAGTAATTGCTTCTCTTTATGCTACCAGTCGCAAGGATTGCTTGGTATAATTTGTCGTAGAGTTCTATTTGTCTGTTAATAGGACCTGGAGGAATAAGTGAACCAAAGAAATCAATCATATCTTATCTACCTGCTATTGTTCATCGCCATTGTTGCCTTGCTGGTATATAACTATGGTTCATCAAACAATAGTACAAAAGCACTTTCAATTAATGAGGTAGCACAAGGTATAAAAGATGGTGAAATTACCCGTATTGTTGAAAATGATGATCGGCTAACCATTTATTATGCAACTGAAGGAAGTCAAGGTACTTCTACAAAAGAAAGTAGCGCAACATTAATTGAGCAGCTTATTCAATTAGGTGTAACTCCTGATGAGCTACAACCCAATAAGATAAGTATCGAAATAAAGGCACCTAGTCCTTTAGTGGGAGTACTTACCACACTGGGCTATATTCTCCCCTTTATCTTTCTCGGTGCAGCCTTCTTCTTCATTATGCGGCAGGCACAGGGCAGCAATAATGCAGCCATGTCATTTGGTAAATCCCGCGCCCGTATGTTCCGTGGTGATCAACCTACCGTGACTTTTGAAGATGTTGCTGGGGTTGATGAAGCAAAAGAAGAGCTACGCGAAGTCGTCGAATTCTTGCGCGAACCACAAAAATTTATCTCCCTTGGTGCCCGTATACCAAAGGGTGTATTAGTTGTTGGACCTCCTGGAACCGGTAAAACTTTGCTTGCAAAAGCAGTCTCTGGTGAGGCGGGTGTACCCTTCTTCTCCATCTCTGGTTCAGAATTCGTCGAAATGTTTGTCGGTGTAGGTGCCAGTCGTGTTCGCGATTTATTCGATCAGGCGAAAAAGAATTCACCTTGTATCGTTTTCGTAGATGAAATTGATGCTGTTGGGCGACAACGTGGTGCTGGTTTAGGTGGTAGTCATGATGAACGTGAACAAACCTTAAATCAGATGTTGGTTGAAATGGATGGCTTCGATACAGATACCAACGTCATTATCATGGCAGCAACCAACCGCCCTGATATTCTCGATCCTGCCTTGTTACGCCCGGGTCGTTTTGACCGTCGTGTAGTTCTGGATAGACCTGATGTGCGTGGTCGTGAAGCCATATTGAAAGTACATGTCAAAGGCAAACCTCTCGATCCCGCAGTTGATCTGGCAATCTTGGCACGTGGTACACCAGGTTTTGTTGGTGCCGATCTGGAAAACCTTGTTAATGAAGCTGCTATTTTGGCTGCTCGAAGAAACAAGCGGTCTATCGCGCAAACAGAATTTGAAGAAGCGGTTGAACGTGTCATAGCTGGACCTGAACGCAAAAGTCGTTTGATCAGTCAAGAAGAAAAACTCATCATTGCATATCACGAAGCTGGTCATGCTGTGGTGATGAATGCATTGCCCGAAGCTGACCCTGTACAAAAGGTGACTATCGTAGCTCGTGGCATGGCTGCCGGTTATACGATCGCATTACCCAAAGATGATCGAACACTCACTGGTCGTAAGAAACTTATTGCAGAGATGGTCGGTCTACTGGGTGGGCGGTCTGCTGAAGCCATGGTTTTTGATGATATTACCTCAGGCGCAGCAAATGACATTGAACGTGTAACCCAACTTGCCAGAACCATCGTCACCCGGCTTGGCATGAGTGAAGAGCTTGGTCCAATGGTTTACGGACAAAAAGAAGAACTTATCTTTTTAGGTCGTGAAATATCGGAGCAACGTGATTATTCGGAAGCTGTTGCAGAAAAAATCGATCAGGAAGTTCGCAAACTGGTACATGATGCTTATCAACAGGCCACCGATATCCTTACGCAATATCGCGATAAATTGGATGCAGTTGCCAATAAGTTGATTGATGTTGAAACAATTAACAAAGAGGAATTCGAACGCATCTTCCCGCCACCATTCCCCAAGAAAAGTGGCACACCAGTATTAGTGAACGGAATGTCATAAAACAAAAAGTAAGATAAAAGGAAATTAAATCGGAGGTCATGAGACCTCCGATTATTTTAGTTAATGATCTCTGAGCTGATCCTGACAATATGCCAGCACATGCTCAAATATTTGCTCATTCATCTCAAACCATTGGATCGTTGTATCATTCAACTGAAACCAGTTCGCCTGTCTGCGAACATAATTACGTGTTGCCCTCTTCATTAAAATTACTGCTTCTTCAATATCATGTTTTCCCTGAATGACAGCAACCATCTCTCTATACCCAATAGCGGATAGCGAGGGTGAATCAATTGGGCAGCCATCTGCCAATAATTTTTCTACCTCTTGCAGCAATCCGTTGGCAATCATTTGATCAATCCGTAGATCAATTCTTTGATATAGTTCCTGCCGAGGTCGAATTAACCCAACCTGTATACAAGCATATCTTGGTTCAACTTTCCCCCTCTGCACAGAAAAAGGTTGATTTGTCTGTTCAATGACTTCTAATGCTCGGATCACTCTGCGAACATTGCGTGGATCAATCATACTGGCAGCATCAGGGTCTTTCTCGCAAAGTTGTTTGTAAAGGTAATCACCTCCACAGGTTTTCGCATCCTCTTCGAGCTTTTTCCTTAATTCAATATCAGGTTCAAGTTCAGGAGGTTTCCAACCCTGTACTACGGCACGGACATACTGCCCGGTTCCCCCTACCAGGAACGGCAATTTACCTCTTCGATGAATATCATCAATGATCTGATAGGCGCTTTGCTGAAATAATGCCAGACTGAATATTTCTTCTGGGTTTACCACATCAATCAAATGGTGCTGAACAGCGCTTAATTCTTCTGGATTTGGTTTTGCCGTTCCAATATTCATTTTCCTGTAAATCTGGCGCGAATCTGCAGATACGATTTCTCCATTCATCTGCCTTGCCAGCTTTATGGAGAGCTCAGTTTTTCCTACAGCGGTGGGGCCAACAATAACGATCAAGGGGATCTTTTTATCAACCAATGGCATTTTCAAACCACTCCACATGATGTTCATTCCAGTTTTTTGGATTGACTGTTATTGCAAAAACATCAATTTGCCAGTTTTGTTCTAACTCAGGGTGTATCTGGATGTACCAGGCAGCACTTTGCTGCATATGATTCAATTTTTGTAGGTTGATCGAATCTTCTGGTTGTCCAAATGCTTGAGAAGAGCGCGTTTTAACCTCGATGAATCGAGTTCCGTCACCATCAGAAGCGATCAGATCAATCTCACCATAAGGTGTACGAGCATTCATGGCATTGATAGTAAAACCTTTCTCCCGTAGAACCTCTCCAACCAACGCTTCACCCCACCGAGCCAGTTGTTGATTTCGTGATTTTGGATTCTTCTTATTCCTGGATTGAGCAATCATGGTACTATGTATTTTACCCGACCTGTGATGTGTGAATTGTAAAAATTATTCAGAGAAAGTTTAATTGACGAACTACATCATACCATGTTAAACTTCATAACTTCATAGAGAAAGATATCAACAGATGCCATCTATAGAGATCATTGCTATTGGAACCGAACTTTTGTTGGGTGAAATTCAGGATACCAACACCCGATATCTGGCTCGGGCTGTGCGAGATGCAGGAATTGACCTATATCGTGCTACATTGATCGGTGATAATACTCAACGTATCGCTGAGTCCATCCTCGATGCTGTCAAACGTTCTGAAATCATTATTACTACAGGTGGATTAGGGCCAACCGTTGATGACCCCACACGCGAAGCTGTTGCCCTGGCTGCTGGCACTGAACTGGAGTTTCATCAGGAATTATGGGATCAGATACTATCTCGGTTCATAAGATATGGGAGAACAGCGTCTGAAAACAACCGCAGGCAGGCATTCTTACCACATGGTGCTATTGGAATAGAAAATCCTGTTGGAACAGCACCTGCTTTTTCCATTGAAATTGGGAAAAGTATTGTAATTAGTTTGCCGGGTGTCCCACGTGAAATGGAATACCTGTTTGACAACCGCGTACTTCCCTTATTGCGTGATAAATACGCTCTCCATCAGATGATCCTTGCACGCGTGATCCACGTTTCAGGGGTGGGAGAATCTCATATTGATGAGCAAATTGGTGATTTGGAGTTATTCTCCAACCCTACGGTTGGACTTCTGGCTCATCCTGGTCAGGTAGATATCCGTATTGCAGCAAAAGCGAATTCCTACGACGAGGCAGCATGTATGATCCAGCCAGTAGCTGAAATCATTCAAAAACGGCTAGGAAATTCGATTTACGGGATCGATTCTGATACGCTTGAAAGTGTGGTTCTCGCAAAACTGATCAACCTGCAGAAAAAACTTATCATCTTGACCTCTGGAATGGATGACTCATTTGTCACTCAATGGCAAAATTCTGGTGTTCCCGTACACAAGGTTCATAAACGGAAGAAACCTCTTACTAAACTGCAATTGAAAAATGAAGTCACTCTTCTTGCTCAGAAGAATCCATCGGATATCATTCTAGCCTGTTCATTTCAAGCAGGTACAGATCAACAGAATCTATTGATTGGTTTATTGCTTAATGGTGCATGGAGTGAAGATCAACGTTCTTATGGTGGCTCTCCACTTCATGGAGCAATCTGGTCAAATAATTCAATTCTAGATTTCATGCGACGAAATATATAGGATAATAACTATTATGGAAAAGACAATAATTGATTTCCTCTTTACCAATGCCCATGTATTAACGATGGATGCATCGCTAACGCAATATGCATCTGGTTCAGTGGCTGTACAAGGTGACAAGATATTAGCTGTTGGGTTGGAATCGGAATTGCAGAAACAATTTACAGCAAAAAACGTTGTAGATTGCAATGGCAAAGTCTTGATGCCAGGTCTGATCAATGCTCATACGCATGTGCCAATGACGCTTTTGCGTGGATTGGCAGATGACTTGCGGCTTGATGTCTGGCTCATGGGTTACATGATGCCGGTCGAACGCGAATTTGTTTCTCCAGAATTTGTCCGCTTGGGAACCCAGATTGCCTGTGCAGAGATGATCCGCAGCGGTGTCACCACATTTGCAGATATGTATTACTTTGAAGACCATATTGCTCAAGCAACTGCCGATGCAGGAATGCGCGCATTATGCTCTCAGACCGTAATGAAATTTCCGACACCTGATGCTGCCAGTTTTGAAGATGGCCTGGCGTACGCCAGAAACTTCATCCGGGAATGGAAGGGGCACTCCCTCATTGTTCCTTCTGTTGCGCCACATGCAGCGTACACCTGTACCGAAGACATTCTCCGGGCAACGGCAGAATTGGCGATCGAATTTGATGTGCCCTTACATGTTCATATTGCTGAAACAGCTATCGAGCAAGAGAATAATCGGAAAGATAAGGGAATGCCAGTTGTTCCCTACTTAAAAAAACAAACCCTTTTTGAAGCCAAAGTCTTGGCTGCTCATTGCGTGCATGTAGATGAAGGGGAAATGCGCACTATGCTGCATGCTAATGCTGGTGTTGCACACAATCCAACTTCGAACTTGAAACTGGCATCGGGCATCGCCCCTGTCAAACGCATGTTGGATATTGGCTTGAATGTAGGTATTGGTACAGATGGGCCAGCCTCGAATAATGATCTCGATATGTTCGAAGAGATACGCCTGGCATCACTTCTGGCAAAAACCGCCAGCAATGATCCCACCACCTTGCCAGCTCAACAAACATTGGCTATGGCTACCAGAATTGGCGCAAACGCAATGCATATGGGAGATATTACAGGCTCGTTGGAACCGGGCAAACGAGCAGATATGATCCTGGTGGATATCAACCAATTACATAATTCGCCACATTTCGAGCGTGATCCGCATAGTATTTATGCCCAGATAGTCTATTCTACAAAAGCAACGGATGTCACGGATGTAATGATCAATGGCAAATGGGTGATGCAAGATCGCAAACTACTTACACTGGATGAAAAGGAATTATTACTGCACAGTCAAGAATATGCACAAAAAATTGATGTTTTCCTTATCCGGCGTGAAAAATCCGTTCTCTCTAAATTGATCGCCATAGGGGGAGCAAGTGAAGAGGAAAGTTTTGAAGTGCAGGCAAAAGTGAAAGTGGAAAATCTGGAACCCATCCTTGATGCCATCGTTTCTACTACTGATAAAATTCAGGTGATTCGTAAAAGGCATTATCACGAATATGATATCTATTTCTTCTTCCGTGATGGTGAGGAAGAAGAACGACTACGGTATCGTGAAGATCACTTTTTGGATGATAAAGGTGAGATAACCAATGTTCGCAGTCGCCTGACTCATATCGGGCAGGCGCGTGAGCATAAATACCCTAATCAAGTTCTCCTGTCTCGATCTCGCTTCTTTGCTCCAGCTACCCAGAGTTTACGATTCTATCGTGAGTATTTCAAACCCTCCTCTGAATTGGAATTTGAAAAGGATCGCTTACGATATTTGATCCTCTATAAAGACACAGAATTCTTTATAAACCTGGATACAATAGAGGAACCAGTTATCGGAAAATTTGTAGAGATTAAAAGCCGCACTTGGAGTCAGAAAGATGCTGAGGTTAAATCTGGATTGATCTCAGAATTATTGACCACCCTTGGGGTATCTCCAAAGAATATGGTTACTGAAGATTATTTTGAGATGTTAACCAGATAGGAAGGTAACACAATGGGCAGGAAGCTATCAGTTCTATTTACCGCCTCAGAAGCAGATCCTTTTATCAAAGTAGGCGGATTAGGGGATGTAGCTGGTTCGCTTCCTGGTGCAATTCTTTCTCTCAATCCCAAAGATCGCGCCGATACCGCAATTGATATTCGATTGGTGATCCCCTACCATTCCATGATCAATGTCTCTGGTAGCGAAATTAAGCACATTTGTCAGTTTCCAGTGCAATTTCAAGAAGTCGACCAGCCAATAGATGTATACCTTACCGAACTGAACAACCTGCCTGTTTATTTACTTTCAAGCGAATGGATCCATTCCAGTGACCGGGTGTATGACCAGGATGTAATTCGAGCTGCAAAAAAATACATGCTTTTTTCGAAGGCTGTTGCAATGCTTCCAGAAGTTTTAGGTTGGCAGGTTGATATTTTGCATGCAAATGATTGGCATACTGCGCTCTCAATTCCCATAACATATGCCCTGGGGAAAAAGAATGTCCGTACTGTCTTTTCTATCCATAACCTTCCATTTATGGGAAGTGAAACTCGTGGTATGCTGTCGGATTTTCACATTTCCCCTTCTACTCACCCACAGTTACCCGATTGGGCTCGAGAGCTTCCCCTTCCAATGGCAAGTGCTGCAGCCGATAAAGTAGTTGCTGTATCTCCTACATATGCCAGAGAGATCATGACCCCCGAATTTGGATGTGACCTGGATCCTTTCTTCTTTTCCATCCAGGATAAATTGACAGGTATCTTGAATGGGATCAATTATTCAACCTGGAATCCCTCAGCAGATAAGAGCATTTCTCAGAATTTTGATATAGATCACATTGAAAAGCGTATGCAGAATAAACGCTTTCTCCAGGATAAATTCAACCTTCCAAGAAAAGATGATGCAGCATTATTCATTGTCATCAGCAGGTTTGATAAACAAAAAGGTATTGACCTGATCATTCAAAGTTTGAAGCAATTAGAAGGCGGTCTCTGGCAAGCGATTCTCCTGGGTAGCGGAGATATCGTTCTTGAGCGTATGTCTCAGGAACTTGCCATGACCATGCTTGATCAGGTTCATAGCGAAAATTGTTACAACGCAAATCTTTCTCACCAGCTTTACGCAGGTGGAGACATGATCTTGATGCCTTCCAGATATGAGCCATGTGGCTTGGCACAAATGATCGCAATGCGGTATGGTTGCATCCCACTCGCACGTGCAACTGGTGGATTGAAAGACTCCATTATGTCTTTCGAGCAAGATCCAGATCATGCAACTGGATTTTTATTTGATCAGGCTTCAGCCGATGCTCTCACAACTACCATTCAGCAAGCACTCAATATCTATGCGCAGAAGAATAAATGGGAAAATATACAAAAGAATGCCATGAAAATGGATTTTTCCTGGGATAGTTCAGCCAGAAAATATATCCAACTATATCGCAAATTGGAGGCAAGACAATGAAACTTCCTAGAGCTTCAGGTATTCTTCTTCATCCTACATCTTTACCTGGTCCAGATGGTATTGGCGATCTTGGACCCGAAGCCTATCACTGGATTGATTTTTTGCATGGTTCAGGCACAAAATTGTGGCAGGTGCTTCCCTTAGGACCTACCGGTTATGGCGATTCCCCTTATCAATGTTTCTCTGCGTTTGCCGGTAATCCTTACTTGATCAGTCCTACTTTGTTACTTGATCAGGGACTTCTTACCCGATCTGACCTTTCTGATCGCCCTGCTTTCCCATCAAACAAAGTTGATTTTGGGCCTGTAATTACCTGGAAAATCATTTTGCTCGACCGTGCTTTCCAGCACTTTCGTCATAGCACTGATGAAGCATTGCTTCACCGTTTCGATGATTTCCAGGCTGAAAATGCTTCCTGGTTGAAAGATTTCTCACTTTTCATGGCAATTAAGGATTCACAGGGTGGTGTTTCATGGTTAGACTGGCCACAACCTTTGAAAATGTGCGATGACGCTTCACTGAATAATTTCGCACAGCAACACCTGGAAGAAATTTTGAAGCATTCATTCAGACAATTCATTTTTTTTGAACAATGGCTAAAACTCAAGGATTATGCCGAAAGTAACAATATAAGCATTATTGGTGATGTTCCCATCTTCGTATCTATGGATAGTTCTGATGCCTGGTCGCATCGTGATCTATTCTTCATTGATGCCAAAGGTAATCCAACTGCAGTTGCGGGTGTTCCACCAGATTACTTCTCTCCCACTGGCCAGCTCTGGGGGAATCCCCTATATAACTGGAATATCCATGCCAGTACTGGTTATTCATGGTGGATCGAACGGATGAAAGCATCGTTGAAACTTTTCGATTGGATCCGTTTGGACCACTTCCGTGGTTTTGCAGCCTATTGGAAAGTGACTGCGGGTAACCCCACCGCTGAAATTGGAAAATGGGAGAAAGGACCGGGGATTGACCTCTTTGAAACATTGCAAAATGTGCTGGGAGAATTACCCATCATTGCAGAAGATTTAGGGGTTATCACCCCAGATGTAGATTCTATGCGCGAGAAATTCGATCTGCCAGGGATGAGGATCCTCCAGTTTGCCTTTGGCGGTGACCCTACAGATCGCTTTTTACCACATAATTATGTGAAGAACACCGTTGCGTATACTGGAACCCACGACAACGATACCACCATTGGCTGGTACTCTTCTGCACCTGAAAACGAACGGGATTACTGCCGGCGATACCTCGGTAGAGACGGAAGCGATATCACCTGGGATATGATCCGGACAATTTGGTCTTCGGTGGCAGCTTTTGCAATCACACCCATGCAGGATATTCTCAATATGGGCACAGAAGCTCGCATGAATTACCCCAGTAAACCGGATGGAAACTGGGGTTGGCGTTTACCTTCATGCTCTTGCACCAGAGCACTTTCACAGAGAATTGAAGAGCTGAACCGCCTTTACCTTCGGTAAAGGTTTGCCTGTGAATTCACCCTACTGACCAACCCGTTCAGCAGAATTCCCTGAACGGCTCGATAAATAGATCCCTGTCAGGATGAGCACTCCTCCCACAAGTTCAAGAAATACCGGGTTCTCATGCAGTAAAATTGCCGCCAATATGGTTGATCCGACCGGTTCACCTAATAAGGCAATGGATACCAGCGATGCTGGTATATACTTCAGCGCCCAGTTGAAGGCACTGTGGCCAATAAGTTGAGGTATTACCGCTAATAGAACCAGCCACAGGTAGGTTTGACCATGGAAGCCAGCCATTGGAGTACCGGTGATTAAAACAGCAACCAGCAAGAGAACAGCCGAAACCCCATAAACCAGGAATGTATAAACAGGAAGCGATAATTGAGGTCGTACTTTTCGTCCGATAAGCATATAGCCTGCTGCAGCCCATGCCCCGACCAATGAAAGAAGGTTTCCTAACATGCTGGATGATGTCTTCACTGCTGTGGTTGCATTTTCAGCTGATTGCATAAACCAGGTGGGGATTTCATGCGAAAGTCCAACAACGATACTACCCGTCAACGCAACGGCCAAACCAATGATGATACTCTTTGATGGGCGTTCTTTCAATAAAAGTGCCCCAAAAATTGCCACCCATAAAGGAGTCGTGGTAACAAGTACTACTGAACTGGCAACACTGGTAAAGCTTAATGAAGTGATCCATGAGGCGAAATGGATTGCTAAAAACAATCCAGCTAATAGGATTTTCCACCAGGTACTCCAGTTGATCTTCGCCAAATCCATCCGATAACGGATGAATACAACAGGAAAAAGGAGCAGGGTTGCAAAAATCATCCTATATGCAGCAATACTTAATGCCTGTGCTTCTCCTTGTGCCATGCGAATGAATATTGAAGCAGTTGAAACAGCTAATACCCCAAGGATAATTCCCAAATAAGTAGTAGTTTTTGATGGATTCACAAGATTGCACTTTCTAATAAAATATTTATTGAATTATTGCGACTATTTTGGTATTATTAGTTATTTTAATTTTGAAACTATTTGGAGGTTACTATGGCTTTTGAATTACCTGCTTTACCGTATAAATTTGATGCTCTGGAAAAGGCATTAGATGCGCAGACAGTCGAGATTCATTATACCAAGCATCATGCCACCTATTTAAAGAACCTGAATACTACTTTAGAGCAGTACCCTCAATTATTCAACCTTCCCATTGAGAAAATTTTGTCTGAACTTGATCAGGTGCCCGAGCAAATTCGCACCGCAGTTCGCAATAATGGTGGTGGATATTTCAATCACATCCTGTATTGGAATGGTCTTTCTCCAAATGGCGGTGGGCAACCAAAAGGAAAATTGGGACAACTAATTGAGCGCACTTTTGGTTCATTCGATAGCTTTTCTATAGAGATGGATAAATCCGGTCTGGGAAGATTTGGTAGTGGCTGGGCATGGTTGAGCCGGAAGAATGATGGTTCGCTCGTTATCCATTCCACTCCGAATCAAGACTCACCACTCGCTGAAGGGTTATTTCCAATACTAGGAATTGATGTTTGGGAGCATGCTTATTACCTGCGATACCAGAACCGGCGTGCTGATTACCTCTCCAGCATCTGGAATATCATCAACTGGGACGAAGCTGAAAGACGTTATCTTGTTGTACAATAAATTAATACTAATCTTCGGGAGGTAACCATGACACATGTAATAACCAGTTTATGCCTGCGTGATGGCGGTTGCG
Organism: Anaerolineaceae bacterium; assembly: GCA_039680395.1. Classification (GTDB taxonomy): domain Bacteria; phylum Chloroflexota; class Anaerolineae; order Anaerolineales; family Anaerolineaceae; genus UBA4782. The sequence continues at coordinate 37,700 of JBDKSY010000081.1, forward strand.
TTACAGTCTGCCCAGTGGAATGTATCATTCCTGGAAAACCCGAAGATAAATATCCGTTATTCTATATAGACCCAGAGACTTGTATTGATTGTGGCGCATGCATCCCAGAGTGTCCCTTTAAAGCAATTTTTCCTGGGGATGAAGTTCCTTCAGCTTATGTTTCTGATATTCCAAAGATCATTTCCATGCCAGCAGGCACTCCTGGTTTTGACCAAATCTATGATGGATTTGATTATGAAGGCAAGCCAATACACCTCGCAAGCACACGAATGTTGCCTGCAGGTGAAGTTGTTGATCTTACTCCAGATATCGTGGCGAATGCGTCTTACTTTAATGGAGGTCCCGGTTACGAAGCATTAAAAGAATGATGGATGGAAGCGTAAAGTGCGGCACCAATGATACCAGCTTGGTTGTATAACTGGGCTGGTACTATTTTTGTTCGTACGTTGATGTATGGAAAGAATTTCGCATGATTTCTACTGATTCCCCCACCGATGATGATTATATCGGGCCAAAAGAGATTCTCCATTATCCGTATATATTCTTCAACGCAGGCTGCCCATTCTTTCCAATTTAAATCTTTCTTTACCTTTACAGCAGCAGAAGCACGTTTTTCAGCATCTTTTTCACGAATCTGCAAATGTCCAAATTCCAGATTGGGAAGCAAAACTCCATCATTAAAGATGGCTGTTCCAATACCAGTACCTAAGGTGATCACCAGAACGACACCCTTAAAATCTTTTGCTGCTCCAAATCTGACTTCAGCCAACCCGGCTACATCTGCATCGTTTGCCACGTAAAATGGATTGCCAGTCTCTTCCTGAAATACCCGCTCGACATTTATATTGATCCATGAAGCATCAATATTCGCTGCGGTATAGCAGACTCCATGCAGCATAACGCCTGGAAAACCAGCACCTGCAGGTCCTTGATAATCCAGTTTTTTAACCAATTTTTTGACAACTTTTGCAACTGCTTTAGGGGTTGATGGGTCTGGAGTTACCAGACGTATCCGTTCGCTGACCAATTGTCCAGCCTCTATATCAACTATTGCCCCTTTAATTCCCGATCCGCCAACATCAATTCCCAAAGTATTCATGGATATCCCTCAATCAGGTTGGTTTATTATTTTATGGACAGGCGTTCTGCAGATGTTCCTCATATGTTACAGCAAATTGATGTTTTCCACTCCCATCACATGCAGCTCTGAAGTAATAATACGGTGTTTGAGCTGGAGATGCAACTGCCTCAATTGCTTTTACAGAAGGAGCACTGATCGGTGATGGAGGTAAACCTTGATACAAATAAGTATTGTTTAGAGAATCGATCTGAAGTTGTTCTGCGTTAATTGGATTTGTCCACCAGGTATTTTGTTCTGAATTGAAGCCAATGGCATATTGCACCGTGGGATCGCTATCCAACCGCATACCCGATTCAAGCCGGTTATAGAAAACAGAGGCGATCATTGGTTTTTCTTCATCTACCATCGCTTCTCGCTCAACAATCGAGGCAAGGATCAACCCCTCATAAGGACTCAGTCCCAGGGAAGCAAGTTGAGATATTATGGAATCAGAAAATTGCGCTTCCTGATCTTTCTCCAATATGGATAAAAATTCTCCCAGGGTAGCGGTACGCTGAATGATGAATTCGCCGGGTGGTAATAACCCTTCAAGCGAAGTTGGATCCCCCCAGAAGCTTAGGTCAAGCAATGTTGCAGGATTCTGGGCAGCATTGAGAAATTCTTCTTTTCCAAAAGCCAGACCAGAATTGGGAATGGTCCCTGCGATCTCTTCAATCCGCCATCCAGCCAGTAAACCGAATGTTACTTCTTCTGGCGTTGCGTCAACAATTTCGTACGCAATTGCCACAGGATTCATTAAATTGTTTATGGTGTGTGTGCGAGCTTGGATTTTTGTATCCAGACCTGAATAGATCAAGTAATCAATAAATGATTCAGTATTAGAAATGAACCCCTCTTGATAAAGCCGGTTTGCAATAGATTGAATGCCTTCACCACTTTCAATGCTAAATTTTATTTCCTTTTCTCCCCTTCCCGCAGGGGATAGCAATTCATCTTTGTGGAATTCAAGTTGAAATGCATAGGAATACTTTTGAACAACTGTCAGAGAAGGTGATGCTGGCCCGAATACACTTTCAACCTGTTGGGGTAAACGATAAACCACCCAACTGATTCCTGCCAATACTGCACACAAAGCAATTACCAGAACCAGGATGATCAATTTTGATGTAGTTTTATGTCTCATTGAAGTTGTTTTCCTGATTCATACGATTTGCTTCCAGATAATCTTGCAACAGAATTGAAGCAGCAAAATCATCCAGATGTCCTGCACGCCTGGAACGCGGTACATCCATCTCTCGAGCATACCTTTGAGCAGATTGCGTGGTACCACTCTCATCCCATAAAACAACTGGTTTATTGGTGATTATTTTTATTGCTTCAGCCAATCTGGCAGCTCTGCGTCCCTGGATGGATAACGTACCATCATCTTGAAGAGCTTGACCCACTACGATGCAGCTTATCTCATTTTCTTGAACAAGGGCTGCGATTTCTTGAGCATCCTTTTCTCGAGATGTATGCAAAATTACTTTCAATGGTCGGGCGATCGTGCCAGTCAGATCGCTTATTGCGACTCCGATACGTTTATTACCCGGGTCAATTCCTAGAAATCTACAGCTCATGGAGACTCTATTTCTATTTGGAAGGAGAGGTAGGGCATTCGTGTCCAAAATCCAGGGTAGACGATCACTTCACTGGCTGGTAAAACACCTGGAATTTGCTTGACGAAGTTCACCGCTTCTTCCTTCTTCATTCCTCGCATTTGAAGTGCGAGGGTTTCGTGATCAATATTGGTTGTGATATTTCGAACCGCAAAAATATCCCACTCATATGGTTCAGATTTTCCAACAGGCTCACTCAACAGGGTATATTGCAGACTCCCTGGAACACTTTTTTGGTTTTTCTCTAAAATTGCATCCATGCTCATCTGAATTGCCTGGTGTACATCTAAATCTTTGTAATAGAGAAGCGTAATAGTTGCAGTTTGCTTTAATTGCAAATATTCAGAAGGCATTCCAATCCCTGGTTGAATTTCTTCGTAAGTGACATCAATTACGGGGGATTCTGCTTCGATAACAATAATACTATCTTCTGTTTCACTGATCTTCAATTTTGCAGCAGCGATCAGATCCTGTTCAAGTTCCTGTCGCAATTTGAGAAGATCGCTTTCCATTCCCACAGGTGAGATCACATCTTCTCCACCTGTACATGGTTGGGGATTGGTAACATTCAAATACACACCAACAGTCCCTTCCACCGCAACGATCTGGTCAATCTCCACATTTCCAATCGTTCCTGGTTGCAAGGCTATGATCTCAACTGTTTTCGTTGATCCCATGCCCCCAGTCACAATAATGTCTCTCGTTGTTGCAAATCGGATGACAGGATTACTCTGGGTTAAAACAATGGTACCAGCCGGAACAGTGACAGAGGTATCACGTAAGCTGGTGAAAACTACTTCGCCCTGTGCATAAGTTTTCGGGACTGCCTGCTGACCACTGGTTTGAATTTGCTTTTCCCCAGTCACGCTGATCTCCGCAACTTCAAGAGGGATGTTACCAGCAATATCAGGGGAGGAATATTTGCTGCTTCCACGTAAAGTCATTGTGACCTCTTGTTGCAAGTTGGATGTCTTTACAACAACCCTGGCTCGAGGTGCAAATAAAATCACCAGAGAAAGCATGGCAGCTACCCCGATTAAAAATGAAGTCACCCTCAACCATATCGGTTGATGGCGTGGTTTTAAAACTTCCCGTCTCTCGCGCAACTCTGCTGCTGAAGCTACTTTTTCTCGTGAGGGTAACTTTTGTAAGTATTTTTTACTTCTTCGCCAGGGTTTACTATTCGCTTCAGGAATAGAAGCGAAAAAAGGTACACCCATTTCTTTAGCAAGCTCCAAAACCTCGTTATCATGGGTGATCAAACCCAATTGTGCTCCTTGCCATCTTGCCTTGCGGGCTAATAATTGAAGATCTTTCTTTGAATGGATGATATGTTGCTTCTTCGGCAGTACAAGCAACACTCTTGTACTTTTTGACCATGAAATCTGGTCTAGTACAGAGATGACATCGTCATGACTTTCAGGTTGAAGAATGTGAGTTTTCATCTGACGTTTTTTTGATTGCTCTGAAAATTATACTGTATAACCCAAACAATCATATTCACTGGTTGATCAATTAATGTTCTATCAAGAATAAACAAGAAATATTCGTTATAATGAAAAAGTTATACCATCACGGAACTGGTTTCGTATTTTTTTGAAGGCAAATTATATGGTTCGGTTGGTATAACATAATTGGAGAAAGAAAAATGAAAAAGATAATTTTGATGGTCCTTTTATTGGTGGTAGTCTCTGCTTGTGGGCGTATTTCTCCCACTGCAACGCAAGATTTGGTTGCTACGATTGTAGAGCAAACATTATCAGCACCCACCAACACGGTAAACCCAACGAATACAGAAGAAGTTTCTGTTACTTTAACACCTACCCCTGAATCTTCTATTACACCAACCATTACAACATCTCCCACCGTTGTGACAGATGAGATTCGAAACACCCTGGGTGCTCCTGCGTGGCAAGATCAGTTGAATGATTGCTCATCGTTTGGATTGTGTACACCCTATGAAGATGATAATTCGAAAGTGACAGTTGCTGATGGTGCCATGATCATGACCAGCAAGACCACTGGAGGGTATCAAACCTGGCGATTAACTTATCCGCGCCCTCAAAACATGTATCTCGAAGGGACTTTTACCGTTCAGACCTGCTCGGGTGGAGATATGTATGGGTTGGTTTTTCGGGCAAAGGATTACACCAGCGGTGTTGGGTATTACCTGGGAGTTACCTGTGATGGACGTTACAGCCTGGATAAATGGGACGCATCTGGAAAGTCAAATGTGCTATCTCTGACCCAATCAGATGTGCTGGTTGCTGGTTCAAACCAGACCAATCGTATAGGTGTGCTTGCAAATGGAGATTCATTCCGCATTTATGCTAATGGCAAATTCATTCAAGAGATCACCGACTCCAGCATCCCGGGAGAAGGATATATCGGGGCTTTCATAGCCGGAGTGAATACTCCTGGTTTCACGACGGAATTAACCGATATTGCATATTGGAATTTGCCCTGAAGTTCATCGTAGGATACAATTTAATCCATTAACATCAGAAAGAAGTTATCATTCTGATGAGATAATATATTTCAAATTCGAGAGCGAAATGCAACCAGCATTTTTACCTTTAAAACAGCAAGTAATTCAAAAAGCCCGTGAAATACTGTCAAAAGAACCAATATTTTTGGATACTGAAACCACTGGATTAGGCACTTCCGATGAGATCATCGAAATTGCGCTGGTAGATCATGAGGGTAACATTCTGTTCCAAAGCCTGATTCACCCAACCATACCCATTCCAGCAGAATCTAGTCGCATCAACAACATTACAAATGAAATGGTGCAAAGCGCTCCTTACTGGCATCAAGTGTGGCCAGACGTTGGTGCTCTTTTGCAGGGGAAAATTGCTGTTATATACAATTCGGAATTCGATGTTCGTATGATGACCCAGACCCATCAAGCCTGGCGTATACCCTGGAAAAAGACATTCATGCCAGTTTGCCTGATGAAACTTTATGCTGCTTTTTTAGGTGATTGGAATTCGTATAAAAACGATTTTCGGTTCGTTACACTGGAAAAAGCGGGGCAACAATGTGGGATACAGATCCCCAATTCACATCGGGCAACCGATGATACATTGCTAGCCCACGCGCTCCTCAAGTACCTGGCATCTCTGGAAATCGCATCGTGAAGGGGTTATGACATCCATAACGGAATTTTCTCCAGAACAAGAAAGCGTACTCAACGCATCGCAAAGAGGAAATGTTTTTCTTTCTGGCAAAGCAGGTACAGGCAAAACCAGTGCTGCGTTGCAGCATATCATTAACCTGGTGAATGATGGTGTTTCAGCAAACCAGATTCTCATCATTATTCCCCAACGGACACTGGCAAAACCTTATTACGATCTACTCCACTCTTTCGACTTGCCTTCGGGGTCAATCCCTACAGTAGCAACCCTCGGAGGGCTTGCCCGCAGGATGATCGCTCTTTTCTGGCCGTTGGTAAACACTCAATTTGATTTTGCTCAAAAAGATTCTCCACCCGTATTCCTTACTCTTGAAACTGCACAATATTACCTTGCCAATGTAGCTGATAGCATCATTGACACATCAGGTTATTTCACCTCGCTTCATATCAAAAGGAACAGGCTGTACAGCCAAATTCTAGACAATCTTAATAAAGCTGCATTGGTGGGATTTCCACTTGATTCTATTGGTGAAAGATTATCGGTTGCTTGGAATGGCGAATTTGGTCATACCATCATCTATCAACAGGCTCAAGAAATTGCCCGGCAGTTCCGCCTGTACTGTCTCCAACATGATCTATTAGATTTTTCTCTCCAGATGGAGATATTTCACCGCTTCCTTTCGCATCAACCTGTTGCAAGGATGTACCTTCAAGAAAACTATTCTCATCTTGTTTATGACAATGTCGAGGAAGACGCTCCTGCCTCCCATGACCTGATCGAAGATTGGATGTCTCAATTTCAAACTGCTCTATTCATTAAAGATGACAACGCAGGATATCGTTCATTTATGGGTGCAGATCCCATCAGCTCTGAACGCTTTATGCAATATTGTCCAGGAATTTTCCACTTCACACATTCTTTCCAATCTTCAGAATCGGTTCAAAGATTCTCACAGGCTTTATCGGCCTGTATTTATCATGAAAAGCCTGCTATTGATCATGAGATGCTGGGTGCATTTTCAGAAGAATTTTACAGGCTTGCACCTGAAAGCAATCATGCAGTGGTTCAGCAAATCGTGAGACTGGTTGATTCAGGCATTTCTCCTTCGCAAATTGCTGTTCTCACCCCAATTCTAAATGACACAACCCGTTTTACATTATCTGATTCCCTGATGAAAAAAGGGATTCGCTGCCGTTCATTTCGACCATCTCGTCCACTCAATGCAGAACCAGCTTCAGCCTGTCTCCTTACTCTCGCGAAGCTGGCACATCCTCACTGGTGCCTGCAGGTGAATAATATTGAGTTTCGTAACGCATTGATGGTTGCGATTGGTGAAATGGATATGGTTCGCGCCGCCATCCTCAGTGACATCGTTTTGCACAAGAAACAGGATGCCAACCTGTTATCTTCTTTTGATGACATCAAAGAATCATCGCGCATCGAGCAAATTACCTACGGTCTAGGCAATAAATATGAAACCCTTCGCATCTGGCTGGATGAGTATCAGCAAGATGCACCCATTTACCTTGATATATTCTTGAGCCGTTTATTTGGTGAAGTTCTATCTCAACCAGGGTTTGGTTTTCATGATCGCCTGGATAATGCAGCCATCTGCGCGCGATTAATTGAATCGGTACAAAAATTCCGCAAAGTGGTTACAGCTGCTGGCACCCTGGGAGGAAAGGAAATTGGTCAGGAGTATGTCGAGATGGTTAACCGGGGAGTTCTGGCTGCTCAATACATTAACCAAACTGACCAGGATACGGACAATGCGGTGTTGATTGCACCCGCCTATACTTTCCTTATGTCTAACCAATCTGTAGATTATCAATTCTGGCTGGATATCAGCAGCATTTCCTGGTCAGAGAGATTGGAACAACCCCTTACTCATCCATTTGTTTTAAGCCGCAATTGGAAAATCGAAGATAAATGGACACATGCGCACGAAAATCAATTGAGCAATGAAACGCTCTACCGTTTAGTAAACGGTCTTAGCGCTCGCTGCAATCAGCATATTTTCCTTTATGCAAGTGGGATAAGCGAACAAGGACAGGAGCAAAGCAGTCCATTCTTGAAAGCATTGCAGCGCCTTAGCCGCAACCTGGTTCAGTTCGAGGATAACGAGAATGTTTGAACCGCGTGTCTCTCAAAAACCTGTCGTCAATTATCAAGGCGGCAAATTGGGGGTTTCTGCTGTTCCGGGGAGTGGAAAAACCACTACCCTCTCTATGCTGGCTGTCCAATTGATCAAAAATGGAAAGATCAATGAAGACGAAGAGATACTGATCGTTACCCTGGTCAATTCTGCTGTTGACAACTTCAATGCACGCATTCAAGAAATGCTGCACGATGCCAGGCAAATTCCTGGAATGGGGTATCGCGTGCGTACATTGCATGGTCTGGCAAATGATATTGTTCGTCAGAAACCAGCTTTGGCTGGTCTTTCAAACACTTATGAAATCGCAGATGAGAATATTCAAAGAAACCTGCGTGATGCAGCGGTAAAAAAATGGATCCGGCTTCATCCTGAGGTGGTACAAGACCTTACGTCAGAATTTCACAGCCTGGATAATTATAAAGTTCGTAATGGATGGCATGACCTGGTAGATGGGATTGCCACCGCATTCATCCGTCAGGCAAAAGATCTCAGGGTTGAACCTGCGACAATCGAGGAAAGGATGAGAACCCACGGTTGGCAGAATGAACTGCTTCAAATGGGATTGGAAATATATACAGACTATCAGCAGGGTCTGGCATATCGTGGTGCAATTGATTTTGATGATCTGATTGGGATGGCTCTATTTATCCTGAATTCTGACCCTGATTATCTGGCGGAATTACAGGCGCGTTGGCCATACATTTTAGAAGACGAAGCTCAAGACTCCAGCCGTATGCAAGAGGAGATCCTACGGAAACTAAGCGGTGTAAATGGTAATTGGGTGCGTGTGGGTGATCCCAACCAGGCAATTTATGAGACATTCACCACGGCGAATCCTGAATATCTCATCCGTTTCATGCAAGAGAAAGGTGTTTCGCGTTGCAATTTGCCCGAATCGGGGCGCTCCACTGCCAGTATTATTCGCCTTGCGAATAACTTGATCCAGTGGACCGAAGATCAACATCCCAATGTTCTTCTTCGCCAGTCGTTGCGTGAACCTTTGATCAATGTCACCGATCCCAACGACCCACATCCTAACCCACCCGATAACCCTGCGGGAATTACCCTTTACCTGAATAAACTGACTTCTGAAGAAGAACTAAAACTAGCGGTACGATCAGTAAAATATTGGCTGCCAGATCACCCAGATCAAACGGTTGCCATGCTTATCCCCAGCAATTACTATGGAGAAAAACTGGTTGAAGAGTTAAAAAAGAACAGTGTTCCTCACCATGAATTGCTGCGAACAACAGATTCCACCCGAAAGACCGTCAATTTATTTACACAAATTCTTCAGCATCTATCTACCCCTGCAAAGACATCGGCTCTGTCAGATGTTTTCTCAGCCATTACCAGATTTCTTTGCCATGATGAGAGGCTATCTCCAATTGATACAGAAATTGTTCGACTGCTAAAGGGTTTGAAAAAGCCTGAAGCTTTCTTGTGGCCTACTCCCAGTCAATCCTGGATGGAAGCCTTTCCTGACAATCTGGAAAACGCAGAGATCTTTCAAAAATTAGAAGTTTTCCAAAAACAATTGCAGAGATGGCATAATGCCTGCCTGTTACCAATTGATCAACTTATTCTGATCATAGCAATGGATCTGTTCACCGATATGACTGATCTGGCATTGGCGAATAAAATTGCTCAGGTGTTGGAACATGCGTCATCTGACAATCCCGAATTCAGTCTGTCTGATTTCACAGCCATGCTTTTACCCATTGCCCATAATAAAGAAAACTTTGCAGGATTTTCCGATAAAGATAAAGGATTTGATCCAGATCAATACAAAGGGCAGGTAGTGGTTTCCACTTATCATAAAGCGAAAGGCCTGGAGTGGGATCGAGTATATCTGCTTTCGGTAAATAATTTTGATTTTCCATCTGGTGATGAACAGGATAACTATGTTTCTGAAAAATATTTTGTCAAAGATCAACTCAACCTGGAAGCAGAAATCCTGGCGCAATTGGATCATCTATTGGGAGTAGATGATAA
>JBDKSY010000082.1:0-2115 GCA_039680395.1 Anaerolineaceae bacterium
TTTTCAGCAACGCCCAATCTTTCCAGCAGGTCCAGCCGGGGTTTTACCCCGTGATATGCACAGAACAATTTCATGGCTTCATCTGGTGTGATGCTTTCTGGCAACCCTGCGGATTGTAACTGCACACCGATCACATTGCGAAGTTTTACCGGCTCATGCGCAGGGTCAATTCCCGCGATATGCAAATCACCGCCATCGGGCATTCGCAATCCTTCCAGGCATTCCAGCGTGCTGGTTTTCCCAGCGCCATTGGGACCCAACAGGCCAAATATTTCACCCTGCTTTACGGAAAAACTGATGTCATCAACCGCCACAAACTCATCGTAGGCTTTTCGGAAATGATCAACTTCAATTACATACTCATCCATGATTCCTCCGCTCCCCCAAAACGAAACCTGCTTTTCATTATTTTTGTGTATTTATACCCTAAAAATTGGAAAAAATCCCCAACATGATGGGAATATCCATCCCAGCATGGAATAAGATGGATCCCCAGATGCTATCTGTTTTCTGCATGACATACCCCCATAACAGAGCCAGGGGAAGAAGAACAGCCAGAAAAATAAATTTGTCTGAAGTATACGTCGCCATTCCATGCAACCCGGTGAAGATCAGGGCAATGAGAAAGTTCGATAAGAATTTTCCATAGAATGGTTCCAATTTTTTTAAGAATAATCCACGGAATAGCAATTCCTCCATGGCAGCATTGGCAAGCACAAAGATCAAAATGTAGGGAGCCCAGGATACGACGCGATCAAGAGTCAGATTGGTTGCATTGAAGAGCAGCTTTGCCATAGGTATGGAACCCGCTGCAGCAACAAGAAAAGCAATGATCCCGATCCATAATCCCAGTTTTAGATTTCCTTTTTGAATGAAAACAGATCCAAAGCTGTTGCCAAATACTCTGGTGAAGAAAAGAACCACAACATAAACAATAACCATATCTTGAACTTTTGGAAGAACATATCCTAAGATTGAATTCTCATTCAAAGGAAGTGATTCCAGGATGAACATCCCAAATACCCAGATCAGGGTAATGGAAAGCGACATGATGAATAATCCCTGCACGATCTGGAGATATTTGGCAAAGATCCCGGTCTTTTTCATGATCAGGATGGCAATTGCCAGCAAGAAAGTCAGCCCAATCCTTCCCAAATATCCCAATGTTCTTTTGTCAAGCATGGGAGTGAATGGACTTAAGATTGCGGTCAGGGTCAAGCCCACAATGGCGAAAAATAATGCCAGAAGTATGCGTTCACCCCATTCTCTAGATGAAAGACGGCTCGAATTCATGATCAACCTCCTGCGGATGGGTAGTTTTTTCAACCCTTAATTTTTCTACCACTAAAGCGATCAGGATGATTGCTTTATCATAACATAATTATTTAACATAATTTTAATATGTTGCAAATTTTTGTTTTGGTCTACTGCTGTTTTGCCTGCATGATCACTTGCGCAATGAATGTTGATTTGCTTTCGGTATAGGTTTCCCGATCTGTTGGATACCTACCCGCCAGCTCCAACTTAAGCTGTGAATATGCCTGAACAATTTCGGGATGTATCAATAGAAAATCCCGGAAGATGATCTGGTTTTGTAGATTCGGGTTATCAGGTTGGCACATATGAATGTGGAAAGTATGGATATCGCCCTCAATGAGTTTGACATAATAGTGTCGCCCAGGGATGCCATTTTCACCTTTATATTCATATTCCAATTGCTGCAATGGGAGAATGCACTCATTTGCTTTTATAATGCTTGCAACAGTGATGGCAATATCAATAATCGGTTTTGCCCAGCACCCCGGAATGGCTGTACTGCCAACGTGCTGAATATCCTGGATGAAAGATCCAATGCTTGCAGTGATGCACTCTTTTTCAGCCTGGAAAGTATTCTTCCATTCTGAAGTGTAGGGAACTAGTTGAACTATTCCCCGTTTCAGACCGATCATAAACCTCCATACTTTAGCCTGGGTAATATGTAGAAAAATCAGTACAGGATTATTGTAATGGATAGTAAAGGGTTAAAACAACTTACTGGTGTGTTTACGAACGCACCCTTCTTTACCACCAAAATCATAAAAGACTCAAAAATGCATATTTATTTCCTTTGTGTTC
>JBDKSY010000083.1:0-5845 GCA_039680395.1 Anaerolineaceae bacterium
ATAGGTTTTACTGCCACCCCTGAATTGACATCCACACCCACCAGCCAGGTGGTTTCTTCTGCTTATTTTGTTGAAGATCTTACCATGATAGACCCTGTTGAACCTGGGGTTACTGGTTCGGGGTATATATTAGATGAAAATAATGCAGCAACGGCTGATCCAGATTTCAGCAACCCTATCTGGACATCTTCAAGTACGATATCCAGTCAGCTTGGGTATGAAATTGCTGAGCCTTATTTTGCTACTTTAGGGGCAGCATCGGTAACCTGGACAATGGATGAACCGCTTCCTGCTGGTTTATATGAAATATTTGTTTTGGATACTGTTTTTTCATCTGCAGGAACATTGAATTTCCGTGTATTGAACGATGGCGCTGATATCTACCCTTACCTGGGTATCCAACAGGTGATTTTTCAGTCAATGAGAGGGACTCCAGCTCAACAGAATGATGTCTGGCATTCGATCGGCATGTATAACATGGACCATGCGGGGACCCTCGCGGTTACCAGTAGCTGGGATACGCGGGATGAGAATTCCATTGTTGCGGTAGATCGAGTGATGATCGTGCCACGCTCTGCAGCGACCTACAACCTCATGTCAAAGTTACCCCTTGGTAAGCCAATCACCGTTCTGGATAATGGAAACGCCAATATTGAGAATGCCAGCACTTCTGTCCTTTTAGAAGATGGCATGGTTTGGAATGCTGATGCCGAAGTGATCATCAATCCAGATGACACTTTGCGTGTTACCTGGACCATGCAAGATGCCATCCCGGTTGGGAAATATGCTGTATGGGTTTGGATACCACAATTGAATGGAACGGCACAGGCAAAATACCGCCTGCTCGCAAATGGAGATATGATAGATCCTGTTCAGGGCACTGATCCAGGACCCGTAGTGCATGGGGGAAGAACTGAAGGTCAATGGGTACCGGTAGGCGAATGGGAAATTGGCTTATTTTATAGTCCATCTGTTCACCTCAGCCTGGTAATGGAAGCTGTAACCGGTGCAACTACCGGTGAACTGGCAGTAGATGCGGTGGCTTTTATTTTAGAGCAATAAAAAGGGGAAAATTAAACCGCAAACTCTTCGGGAACCCAGCGATCAGTCAGGTCGTAGCAGTAGACATACCGGTTGTCTTCCAATTTTTCAACGCCACAACACGCGATGATCATTTTACTGCGTAAACCTACCAGGGCACTTTCAAACCGGGGCGCGGGCATGCCACTCATTTGCAGTATTTTTCGACTCGAACCGCCCCCCATTTTACTGATCACTTCCAGCAATCCATCTTCGTCAACATTGATCGTACTTTGTACACGCGCTGGATAGACTTTCATGAACCGGTGCCACGAAGTCGCTGTCAATTTTCGGGCGATGGCCAGACTCACGAAAAAGCGTTTTTCAAAGTGAAGCTGATCACTCCAACCCCAGGCGCGTCTTTTTCGTTCATCCTCATTCTCTCCAGCCAACTGGCTAAAAATATCTGGATAACCAGGAAAAGGATAAACGGTACATTCTCCAACCCGGTTGACAAAACTTACCAGTTCTTCTTTTGTTGTGATACTTGCGCCTGTACTCATTCGATTAAAGAATTACTCCACAGAAAATTGCATATAACGACAAAAGTATTCTATTCCTGTTTTCGATTTGTTACCAGTGAAAGGTAAGAATGGCCATCGTCTGCTGAAGGTCAGGCAGTGAGAGAATATGTATGGTATGTATTCATACATGGATTCCCCCATGAGGCAAGCATCTGCCGATCAGTTAAATCTATCAGCAAAGCGGTGATCGTATTTTCGCGGTCCATGGCATTACCATCAGTAGCATGGTTACATATCGAGTTCGGATAATTGATGTGATCCATCTGGATTGACTGTAAAGTTTTGATGGTGTGCTTTGGAGTCTGCCGGATCAACCTTTCTGCGCGGTTATACCGTACCCTGGTGCTGATCAATTCATCAGAATCACGTTCAATCTCGAGCATTACGGGGTCTATGTAATGGTTGGTATGCACAAGGTACCCATCTTTCCCATAAAATACAGCAAAGCGGTGGGCTGAAACTTCTACACTATATATTTCACCGCTTTCATGTACCAACAAATGGTTATATCCCGCTGCCCGGTGGGATACAAGCGTGCAGCGGATAGCATCAGAAAGTGTCCTTGCTGCTAATACCGCACGCGAAACGATCAAACGTGGAATTCCAATACGTGTATCTGTTGGATAAACAGAGTCGCAGCATTGAGCAATCCCCTCGGAATTAAACCCAATATTGGGCAAAAGCCCGCCATAACTCATTGCCAAAAAAGCTGGTTCATCATCAGGATGAGCCAGAACCACATAAACATCATCTTCATCTTCAGGCAGCCAATCCTCATTATGTGCGATCAAGACATGGTCATTGGCAGTGCGTTCCTGGTTAACTGCCATGCTGGTGCATTTGGTTAAATGCAGGGCATCTTGAGATACCGCTTCGATAGCGTTGAGAACGCAAATATCGTCATATTCGACGTTTGCACCCCGCGCAATGCCTTTCAATTCATCCACATATTGCGGGTATCGTTCTTCAGCAAAAGGCATATACTTGCGAGCCTGGATCTGTGCTCCCTCCCAGGTAAGGTGAAGGAAATCATACGCCTCTTGTAAAAGCTGTCGAGTGTTCGTTATGCCAATTTTGGTCTGCTCGCGACAGGCTTCTCCCAGTTGTTCACCCATTTCTTCGTGACTGCCATGAATTTCACATATTGGTAGTTTTCGATTGGACATTTTGCCTCCTTGCAGGCACTTTGTGACCTGCTGGTTAAACAGTTCCATCAATAACGCCGAAAAGAGATACCAGACACCTTCCAGCGCATCCCGGGGTTATGGGATCGAAAAACCACTGATTACTAATAATTATAAGTTTGAATCACCAGAACGACAAATCGGGTTGAAAGATACCACTCAGTATGTATTGGAAAGCAGCTTCTTCTTCAACCTGCGCTGATACTGTTCATTTATTTCCACCACATGCGTCATTTTTTCCTTCACTGCAGCTTCAAACCAGATCTTCCCTTTTGCTTTGGTCGCTTTGCTGCCTGCACCGTAAGCACCAGTTCGTGTATCATCCGTCCAGGGTGGGTTTGCAATCAGGGCGCCACCTTCGATCCAATCCATGTAATACGATGGAGTGGTGATGAAATTAATTTCATCCACCACCCGATCCATGTGCACCAGTTCGGGTTTGAGGTACAGCATCAGTGACGTTTCCAGCTCACAGGCGTGCCCCATCCCACCAATGGCAGATTCACGATGCTCTTCCAGTGATTTGACCCCTTCAGGCCCTGAAAGGTAAAGCCATGCTGTAGCAATGAACGCATCGGGGTGTTTTTCTCCAGCAGCTTTGATGACATTGGTCAGGTATGAAACATTTCCGCCATGCCCGCTGATAAAGTACAACTTGTTATATCCCCATCTAACGAGGCTATCTGCAAGACTTAAACAGAAGTCTTCAAAAGTCCGGCCATCACAGGATAAAGTACCCGGGAAATTGCGCCGGTGCGTGCTGACACCATAAGGCATGACAGGCAAGCTGAAACAGTCTTCCGGCATCCGCTCTGCAACACTCTTACAGATGGCTTCTACAATATCGGTATCGGTGGAAAGGGGGGCATGGAAACCATGCTGCTCTACCTGACCAACCGGGATCAAGACGACTCTTTCTCGGCTGCCCTCGATGAAAATCCGGTTCCAACCTGTATCATTGAAGATATTTACTTCTTCTTGCGCCGGATCATCCTCTGGAGAAAAAATCGCCTGATAATACATATAATGCAGATTGGGATGAAGCCCATCCATCTTTGAATATGAAACAAAAAAGATTTTTTCAAATCCTTGTTCAACCATACATCTCGTGAGTTGGTTCAAAATGGCAACCATACTTTCTTCATCGTTGACCAACCCATCCCAACCCCAGCCATAAGGGATGGAAGGTAAAACGATCGCACCTTGTGAGAAGTATTTTTGCCAGGGAATATCCCTGTTAAATGTGAGAATGACTGGCAATGAACGATCCAGTTTCTCCACTTCTGGCCAGGTAAGGTTTTCATAAAAGATGATATTCGCCATGCTGTATTCCTCTCAGACTTCCGGCATCAGGTACCAATCAAGAAAGCGCTCCATGCGAGAATATGAATCCAGAATATTGACCCGTTTCAAGAAGCCATGCGATTCACCCGCATACAATTTATATTCGAAAGTTTTGTTGGCCCTCCGTAATGCTTCTACCCACTGTTCAGAGGAAAGCGGTGGAACAACATCATCATCCAGGCCATGCAATATCAAGACTGGCTTGCGGATGTTCTCGACATTGGCGATGGTCGAGCTGTCATAATATACACTCCAGTTGTTCGCTGGTGTGCCGATCTGCATCTCAGTGTACAGCCTGGTATTGCGTTCTGTGAGCGCCCAGGAGTTGATCGGGTCTGCATCGCCATATAAGGATATGCCACAAGAAAATAAGTAATCAGGATCGCGTGATAGCGTACATGCGACAAGATATCCACCATAACTGGCTCCCATGATCGCCAATCTGCCCGCATCTATCCAATCTAAACCAGAAAGATAACGTGCAGCGTATAAACAGTCCTGTGCATCTCCACCTCCCCAATCATTATCATTGAGGTGCGCAAATTCATACCCATAGCCCGTGCTGCCGCGATAATTGATCGCCAGAAAAGTGTATCCTTTTGCTACCAGGTACTGAATGAAAGGATCCCAATCCATCTGGAATTGCTCTCGAGGACCACCATGAGGGTATACGATGGCAGCCTTATTCGGCTTCAAGGGTTTATACAGGGTAGCGGGAATTTCTACTCCCCCAAAACTGCGATAACTCACCTGCTGGGGTATTACCATCTGCATGGTTGCCATGGCTGGTGGATTGGAGAAGGTAAGCTGAATGATCTCTTCATCCGGTACACGCGCTGGAGCTTCGGTATTTACAGGTACACGGTAGAGATCGGGAGGTAATCCCGGATTGGAATATTCCACCGTGAGAAAGGTTGAATCAGATGACCAATCAGGACGCATGAATACTCCCTGGCTGGTACGCAGGTCAATGATCTTTCCATTCCTGGCATTTACCAGGCATAGATCCAATGAGCCATTGCGGTTAATGGTGGCTGCCAGCCATTTTCCATCAGGCGACCATTCAATATCAGCAAGATCATGCCCACAATGTGTAAGCTGTATAGGTTTTGGGTCTTCAGGGCTCACCAGCCAGATTTCCCACCAGCCTGATTTTTGGCTCAAATAAGCAATAGATTTTCCATCCGGTGACCAGCGAGGTTGAGAGCAAAGCACATGCTCCAGGCTGACCAGTGTGTGCAATTCTGGATTGTTGATTTCAACCAGGATGATTTCCTGCCGGTTCAGGTCTTCCAATGGGTGATGGAGGAAAATGACGTATTTTCCATCAGGCGAAGGCTGCGGATCCGAATCTTCACCCAGGGTGCGGCTGATGAGAGATGGCCAATTCCCGTAGCGGTCGGTAAGGAGAAGATGGGTTTCTTCGTTGCGCTCGATCGCGATGATGATCCCCTTCGAATCAGGCATCCAGACCGGGCTGAAGGCGTTATCAGTAAAGCCGGAAATTTTACGAGGAGATCCTTCTTTTACTGAAGCTACATAGACATCATCACCTACGGTAAAAGCCAGCCATTGACTATCTGGTGACCAGGCGGGAATCTCTTCCCACCAGTATTGAAAAGCCGGCCGGTCTGCTGTGATCCGGCGAGGCCAGCCGCCGCTGGCTGGCATAAGGTAAACGTCAGATAATTCTTCACGATCCCAAATGAAGGC
>JBDKSY010000084.1:0-9460 GCA_039680395.1 Anaerolineaceae bacterium
TTGCTTTCGCAAAAGGCATAAATCAAGCTTTATGTTTCATGTTAGAATTATCTTATGAATTCGCAAGGGCTTCCTTCGACCTATCGCCAGAGTGAGATTGATCACCACAGGCAAAAAACCTGGCAGATATTTATTCCAATCTTCATTGTCATGGTTTTCATCCTTGCTGCATTCATATTACTGCTTGTTTCACAAAATTCCGCAGCTGGCGCAGATATTGGCAAGGTATCCAGCATTTCAACCATCTGGCTGATCCTGCCTATGCTCGCAATAGGTCTGGCTTGTTTACTTCTTTTGGCAGGTTTCATTTTTCTGATCTACAAACTGATCAAAGTCATACCTTTGTATAGCCTGAAAGTAAGCACAATATTCTATCAGATTGCACTTACGGTGCATAAAATTGCTGATAAGAGCGTCATACCTGTCATCACAATACAGCAATTTCAAGCCGGCATGAAAACCTTGTTTCATAGAATTCACAAATAAAAGAAAATCTCAAGAGGGATTATGGATCAATCAGATAATTGGAAATGGAAAGCTATGCTTCTGGGAACAGGAATTGGAGCAATTACCGGTCTTTTGGCAAGCCTGATCCTGGTGCAGCATGCAGAGAAATCTCAACAAAAACCCGAACTGACTGCAGGTGATGGTGTAAAAATAGGCGTGGGTGTTTTAGGAGTTCTACGCATGATCTCTGATTTTAGTGCTCCCAAAACAAGTATTTCCAAAAAATGATCGGCTTTTTCAAGAAAAAAGAAGCGGAAATTTGATTTGGATTTTCTCCCCCGATTGATCGTTCTTGGTCAACTGACACGCGACTTTATCCTCACACACGAGGGTGCTTCTCGCACTGATATCCCAGGTGGTGATGGTATCTTCAGCGCAGCAGGGATGCGTTTCTGGGATGAAAAACCGGGGGTTTGCGCTCGTATCGGTGAAATGTACCCCCAGAAATGGCTGGAGGCTTTTAATGCCAATAGCATTGATACACTTGGCATCATCACACACCCAGAGGTGCCTGATATCATCCGTTTTTTTCGATACACTTCGATCGATTCTTTTACCCAGGATGATCCAATTTCTCATTATGCCCAGCTAGGGATCCCAATTCCAAAAGCTTTGTTGGGTTATGTGAATCCTGTGCAGCAAACAGATAGCCAGACTCAAACTGCAATTCAACACATTCGATCTTACGAAGTGCCACCAGCATACCTGGATGCTATTGCTGCTCACTTATGCCCACTGGATTATGTTTCTTATACAACCCTGCTTCATGCCCTGCATCAAGGGAGCATCCATACCATTAGCATGGACCCTGGTGAAGGGATCATGAATTCGCTTTTTTACACTATGCTGCCCAATCTCGTGCGAGATGCAAATATTTTCCATACTTCAGAAGCGAAAATCCGTCAGTTGTTTTTAGGACGGACCGAAGATATTTGGGAGATGGCTGAACAAATTGGTTGCTGGGGTGCAGAAATTGTTGTCATCCGAAGTGGCAATCAGGGTCAGTATGTATTGGACTATTCTTCGAAAAAACGATGGATACTTTCTGCTTATCCCAGTCATGTAGTAGATCCAACAGGTGCTGGTGCGGTTTTTTGTGGAGGTTTTCTGGCCGGATACCTGCAGCATTATGACCCACTCCTTGCTTGCCTGAAAGGTTCGATCAGCGCTTCTTTCGCAGTCGAAGGTAGTGGACCACTTTACATAATGGATACTCTTCCCGGTTTGGCAGAAAGACGATTGGAAAAGTTACAGGAAACAGTGCGCTTGATCTAAAGATCAAATTGTCTGGATCACCTGATAGGCAGTAATGCGATTCTTCTTCCCTCTGGCTATGATCGGGCCGAGTTTTGAGACTACCACCCGTTCTTTGACTTTCAAGTAAGCTGTCTGACTGATATATATCTGTCCGGGTCCGCTGTTTTCTTGCAAACGCTTGGCAATATTTACACAGTCACCAATTGCAGTGTAGTCTAATCGCTTTTCTGTACCGATCAACCCTAGAATGGCATCCCCTACATGGATCCCAGTGCTGAAGTAGAGACGAAATTCTTCTGGCAGGTCTTTGTGAAGTTCTTCCATCGCAGAGCGGATCTGTAAAGCTGCACGCAGTGCATGAAAGGTATGGTCAGCCTGTGGCACTGGTGCATTAAACCAGGCCATAATGGCATCACCCATGAATTTATCAATGGTACCCCCTTCTTTTAAGACACAATCAGCCGCAATGGATAAATACCTGTTCAATATAGCAACCAACGTCTCTGGTGGGTTAACCTCGCTCAATGCTGTGAACCCGCGTAAATCTGTAAATAATACAGTGACTTCCGCTCTTTTTCCCCCAGGCTGGATACTTTTCGGATCCAGATTTTGGATGACCGCTGGTGACACCATTTTTTCAAACAGACGGTAATGTGCTTCAAGGCGCCGCTTTTCGGTCAGATCATCCAGAACGATGGCTACACCGTGAGTTTTTTCATGGATATCGCGTAATGGCGCCAGACTGAAACGCAGATCAATGGGAGCGCGCCCAGCGAATTTCACTGTTGTTTCCAGGCCAACCAGAGAAACATTTTCTTGAAGAACAATTTCAACATATCTTTTCAATATGGGAATGACAGGGAATAGAACATCATCCAGTGTCTTATTCTGCACCTGTTCAGCTTCCATGCCCAAAAGTTGCAGCGCGGTACGATTCGAAAGGACGATCTGGTTCTGGAAATTGGTGGTGATCACTCCGCTTGGGATGGACCGGAATATCTGGTCCAGAAGATTCTTCAAGGCTGTAACTTCCCCTAACGCATGCTTGACCGAATCAAACAATCGAGCATTTTCAATGGCGATGGCAGCCTGGTTGGCTGCAATGTTGATCAATTCCAATTCTTTTTGTGTGAATGCACCGGTACGCACCCTGCTATCCAGATAGATCACCCCAATGATCGTGTCATGACTTTGCAATGGAACACAGAGAATTGACCGTAAATTATGGAAAACCACGCTGGCTTGAGTGGCAAAACGCTTGTCTTCCTGGGCGTCAGATGTGAGAACTGGTATGCCTGTATCAACTACTCGCTGGATGACCGTCTTGCTGATTGTCAGCTCATTGGGATCAATGGTATCCTGCTCCCAGTTGCGCGCCACCTGAAGTTGTAGATTTCCATCACTTCCTTTAAGGAAGAGACTGCAACGTTCTGCTCCTGAAAGTCGGATCACTTCATCAAGAACGGCTTTTAATACCACCTCAATTTCAAGTGACGTATTGATGGTTTGCCCAATTTGTGTATACGAATCGAGGATCTGCCTTTCACGTTCAAGAGCAAGTACCGCTTTTTCGATTTTCGGTAAGGTCTCTTTTACCTCAGCCACATCTTCATATACATGAATTGGCAATACCGCAGGTCGCTTCTGGTTCAGGATGGCTTGAATGGCATCCACCATTCCAGTCACTTCCTTGATCAGACTATCCAGTTGAGTATATGAACCGCTTTTTTTCAAATGGGATCCTCTGACAACAGAGTATTGGTTCGCAACATCTGAAGCTCGCTACGAGTGTACAATATGCTTATACTTTCGTCAATAAGGTGGAACTATATATGGATGCTGGATATTCAATCGAAGTTGCAGTGAATCTATTCTTGCAAAGCCTGGGAACCTGGTCTTTTGGGATCATGAAGGCAATCAGTTTTCTTGGACAGGAAGAATTCTTCCTGATCCTGATGCCCTTCCTCTACTGGTGTGTAGATAGCAGGATCGGGTTAAGGGTTGGACTGATGCTTCTATTGAGCAATGGCGTAAATGGATTCTTCAAAGTAGCATTTGCAGGACCCAGGCCCTATTGGTTTGATGGAGATGTGCAAGGAGTAATTGGAGAGACTTCTTTCGGCAACCCTTCAGGTCATGCCCAAATTGCAGCCAGTGTATGGGGATACCTGGCAGCTCTATTCCGAAAAAAATGGTTTACCATTCTCGCTTTTGTGGTCATCTTCCTGGTTGGGCTATCACGATTGTTCCTGGGCGTCCATTTCTTACGCGATATATTAATTGGCTGGTTTATCGGTGCACTGATGGTTTTTCTTTTTATTAAGGTAGAGCCGTTCATAGTGCGAACCATGACGAAATTTTCTTATCCAAAGAAAATTGGGTACACTTTTGTGTTATGCGCTATTCTCCTGGTCATTCTCCTGATGCCTTATTGGTTCAGAGAGAATTTTGTTTTCCCACAATCCTGGATGACCAATGCGCTGGCTGATGTTCCGAATGCAGTTCCTGAACCCCTGTCAAAAGATGGAGTGTTTACTGTTACCGGAACGATCCTGGGGATGCTTTTGGGATATATCTGGTTGGAGCATAAATTCGGTGGAATGAATAATCAAGGCACACCAGGAAAAGTGCTGTTACGTTTTCTGATCGGATTGATAGGAGTGGCTTTATTATGGTTTGGATTGGGGCAGATATTCCCTCGTGATCCAAATATCCTTAGTTATGGATTGCGATTATTGCGTTATGCTCTCATTGGTTTGTGGGTATCTGCTTTTGCCCCCTGGCTGTTCATAAAACTAAAACTTGCAAAACCAGCCATTGAATAATAATAAAAGTTGTTGACCAGGTGATTGTTGATAACCTTTCAGGTATAATGAGATTAGGTGTTTTTCAATCAGGAGGAATGTATGCGAAAATTCGGTTACTTTCTTTTAGGTTCATTAATTGGTGGAGTATTAGGTGCAACGATTGCATTGTTATTCACACCAATGTCAGGCAACGTCCTTCGCAGTAATATTCAATCCGTTGCTTGTAATACAGCAGATGAGATCAAGAATGCAGCCCTGAAGCGCCGCGGCGAATTAGAACAGCAGTTAGCAAACCTGCGAGCTGGAACATCCATTAAGGTTGAGTAGAGTAAGCTTTACAAATAGTCGGCTCCATCACTTGATGGAGCCGATTTTGTTTTAATCCTGAACTATCCGATATTTGTACATAGATGGCATCCTGGTAAAGCGAGTGGTTCCACTAACGACCAAAACAGTCTCATCTATATCAGAGATTTTAATATTCAAGGTATCACCTGGATTAACCGCATATTTTTCTATATCAATTTTTCCATTGTTTTTAATTACCGAGACTCTGAATGTTTGAGGTAGATGTTCACTTATTCGAACAAAACCATCTGCCACCCAACCGCCATCATTCACCTCAAAATCGGAAAAATAAGATATTTGTGGAATCTGGATATCATCTACAATAAACCCTTCGCCATTGACGGCTGGATCAGTAACATAATCAAAGCGCACCTGAACTTGTTGCCCGGCAAAGGCACCTAGATCTACCAGTTCCTGCGTCCATCCCAGGCTGGCGCCATTGAATCCCCAGCCATAACTGTTCCCTGATGGGTCGTAGTCAGTACCGCCTGGTGTTTTCAGAATAGTCCAGTGTTCACCATCCGCGCTTGCCTCGACATAAAGATAGTCGTAATCCTGTTCGATATCGTACCAGGTCCAAAAGGTCATTTCTACTGGCCCAGATACCCCTGTAAGATCAAAAGTCCTGGTCAATGTCATGTTGGAATCATCCCCCCGGTTTGACCAGTAGGCATAATCACCTGAGTAGGGTTGTGCTGGCAATAAGTCCACTGTTGATGAACCCATAAACTCAATGTGATATTCTCCTGGGCACTCAATCGAAATATAGTCTGTTCCGTATTGCGCTACGCTTCTATCCTGCCAATCCGTTGGGCAGGTGTAGATGGATTCAGTCGGGTCTGCTGTAGTTGCATAAGGATAAGCGACGTACTTATATCTACCATCACTTACAGAAGCATCATTGAGGTAATTGGTGATCACCCAATCAGCAAAAAAATCATCTGCAGTGATATTCTGTGCAGTCAATTCATCTTTCACACTATTGCGCTCAAGTACGGTATCAATCCCTTCAAAACCATTTCCAGGTTCACTGACAAGTTGCCGGGTAATATCCTCACCGAAGCGGTCGAAGAAGTAGGATATGAAAAGAAAAGATGCTCCATAATTTGCGCGCGTCAGGTCTGGATCATCCGACCAGGTATTCAATTGCCAGTCTGGGTTATTCAAGAAAATGTAATCGTTTCCACCTGGGTCAAAATGATTGAGAAGGGAAGCCAGTTCAGCAAAACCCTCATTCACCCAACCATCCTCGTTGGTATCCTGGTAAAAATGGATCATATGTTGAAATTCATGCGCCAGCACACCATAGGTATATTCAGCATCCAGGGTGTTGTAATCAGCACTGACGAAAATGATCTCATGAGCATTACTGTATTCATGAACATCAGTCAGATATTCATCTGAAGAAGAAAAATACCCCCCAACGCTCCCTATTCCACGAGCAAAAAGAACATAGACATGTGGATCATTATCCACACCAGGTGTCCATTCGGTTCCAAAATTTTCATGATTTGTGGGATAAATGGCATTCTCAAAACTATCACATAAAGCAGACAGATCAGAATCTGAATAATCAACATCCACACCGATCCAGAAGTAAAGATGATCCCTTTTACAACCCAGCTGGGCTTCTACCTGATAAGGATGATTTGTATCATTGTCGAACGCCCAGAAAGTTTCTTGGTCTCCCACCTGATATTCGATGGGCGGCTCCATGCTTGTTTCCTGGATGGTATCCGTTAATCCAAATTCATACGCTAAACGATTTGGATCGCTGATTTTAACATCGACACTCTGAAGCCTTTTCAGATTTTCAGTCGCGTCATCTTCTACGGGTTGTGTACGTATTTCAACAGTTGCTACTGGCGTGGGAGTAGAAAGAGCAGGCATTAACGTGATAACGATATCGGATTGCACGGTAACAACATTTTTTACTGCGAAAAGTCCCCCTCCCAGCAAGGAAACACCAAGGATAAAGCAACAACAGATAACGATCACGATTGCTATTGCAGCTATGAGCCAACCTTGAGATGCTTTCATGATTCCTCTTTTACATCATTATTTTGATATCTGTGGATCTGTCAGGCACAATAATTCTTTTCAAACCTGTTCTGGGGGTGGAATCCTGGTATTGATGCAGCGACCAGAATTTATGGCAGCCATACAAGAAACGATACCCAGCGCGATCCAATAATATGGTAGCCCAAAAGTATCCAGGCTAAAACCCTCAAAGAATAAACCGACCAAAGTAAATATCCCCATCCATCCTATGGATTGGATAATTGGGTTATCTCCATGCAACATTTTTGGAATGGATTTTCCAATAGCAAAAAGCCAGCAAATAAAGGCGCTGAAACCAATAATGCCACTTTCAGCAAGGAGCCGTATCCATAAACTTTTTGCATTCATTAACAAGTCAGATCGAAACAAAAGCATGCGTACTTCGGTTAATTTCCATGCATAAGGGCTGAGTGTTTCAGGGAAAAAGAAACCACTATTTCCTAAACCAACACCAAGCCAGGGATATTTTTCAAAAACTCCCCACCCTGCATCCCAGTACACAAATCGTGCAGCTAAAGAAAGTTTTTCAGCATAATAGAGTAACGCATCACGGTGCTGAAAATCAAACTCAAAAAGGCTACGCATGCGTAAGTCCAGTTTACTTAATATATAGCCCAACCCAATGATGACCACTATCGCTAATACCAAAAGGATGAATATCCAGAGGATTTTTACCAGGATCTGCAATCCTTTTCCAATTCTCAAAAAAACCGGGCGTGAAGTTATCCACTTATTCACATTTCCAAGTATTCGTAAGGCTATCCGTAATACAGGAATTGCCAGCATCGTCAAAAAAGCCGCTAATCCGATCCGGGATGAAGTCAGTAGTAAAATACCCATACCAAGCACAAGCAGAACATTTTCAATACTTATTTTCCCAATCCTCCAACGAAAAACAGAGGACTTGGCTAATGATGCACCCAGCCAGTATGGTATGAATAAAATATTCAATTGGTGCGCCAGCCAGGAAGGTTCCAGCGTAAACCCTGAAACACGCTGCCTGTATAGTGGACCAACGGAATACCATTCATGGATTGTTTTCATCCAGGTGGGATAGCGATTTATTGTGAACCAGCTAATGGACTGAGCAATACTCCAGAGAATAATGACTGCCCCCGCGATACAGATCAACTGAAAAGTTGTTTTTAACCACTTTTCATCCCGAATGAATGTTATAGTGACAAAGTAGAATGCCAATCCAATTCCCAGGGTTAAAAGGGATGTCGCGGTTTCACTGATAACACTATGATTTTTAAACACAGGAATAGGGTAGAAGAACGCCAGCGCTGAAGCTGCAATGGCAATTCCAGTAAATACCAACAATGGCACAGTCAATTTGGGAAACTTGCCATGCGAAAAGAAATAAGGGATTAACCAAAATATTACTAAAATTCCAAGAAAGATTCCCGAAGGGGCTGCAACAGTATCAGAATGAACCAGTTTTACAATAATGGGCATGCTGGTAACAGGCAACAACAGCAATAAGAGCCACCAGGAACAATTACGAACCCAGCGAAGTACTTTTGACCAATCAGACATTAATGGCTCCTGCGTGCATTGCCTTTAACAAAGAACCAGATCAAGAAAATGATGGCACCAAGAATTGCCCCGCTAAAAATTAGGATCCCAGTCTGCCGTCTCTCAGGTCTGCTCGCTTCTTCAGGTATCTGCGAGATAGTGAAATCAAGAGCAGGTAGAACTGCCAAACTTTTTTCTTTCTCACTAATATATTTCTCGTTGGTTGAAACAAGCAGTTCCTGCAATTTTGATTGTGTCATGTCCTGGCATATGGCAGCGACTGGCAATACCTGCCCTGAATTCTCGATACACTGCTGGGTAGCTATTATCTGGTTGTATATTTCTGTGGCATTTAATGCATGTGTTCGCGCAATAGTAAGCGTCTGATAAGCGGATTCTAACCAGAAATTTGCCCACTTAACAGCTGTTTCGCTATCAGTATTTTCAACAACCAGACTATATTTGAAATTGTAACGCTCATAAAAAGCAGTTTTTTCCAACACAAAATCTTCTGGGTTCAATCCAGCAGCTTTTCCAGCATCAATAGTCTCTTGAATAACCACTGTTGATGAAAGAATATCACCCACTGTGACTATGGCGATATCTTCTTCAACATCAGTAAGTGCGCCTGTGCGAGTGTAATCAATGGAAAATGATATTTCCCCTGTGGAAGTATATACAGGCGGAAAGATAAAATGGGCGCCATAACCAATCACTGCCCCTGCTACCATGACGATCAAAAGGACCCACCAACTTCCCCGCAATGGGCTTATTTGCTGAAGCGGTTCAAATGCATCTTCATGGATGACTTTCTTGTTGTTTTTGTTTGATTTTTTACCCATTACCATCTCTGGAAAAAGATATGGCTGATGTTGCTCACCAGCCATATCTTACCATATCCCAAATGTAGATGCTTAATTTTACCGTGAGGTGAAATTGGCAATGATCAAATTCTTGGTGCA